>NZ_QGSW01000180.1:0-75114 GCF_003176715.1 Micromonospora sp. S4605 | reverse complement strand
GCTGCTCGTCGGGCACTCGTACCTGGGTCTGGTCGCCCGGCAGCTCACCGCGGCGGTCCCCGCGCAGGTGCTCGGACTGGTCACCGTCGGCCACCTGTGGCGCGTCCAGCGGCAGCAGCGTGCCGTCGTCGGCGAGGTCCACCACGTACCAGCGGGCGGCCGGCAGGGTGCCGAGGTCGACCAGGTGTGGCGGGGTGCCCGGCACCCGCAGGTCCACGGTGGCGACCTGGTCGGGCGGGACGTCGCCGAGCAGCTCGGCCCAGGGCCGCGAGCCGGCCAGCGGCGGCGCGAGCAGCAGCACCGCCCAGTCGTCGCCGGCGGCCGCGGTGCGGGCGGCGATCTCCGCGCGCAGCTGGCTGATGACCGCCGGCGAGCCGGTGAGGGTGTCGTGGGTGGCGGCGACGGGGGTGCCCGCGCGCCAGCCGGGCTCGGGCGGCAGCGGGGTGCCGGCGGGCACCAGTCCGTCCCCGTCGGTGAGCATCCCGGCCAGCGCGCCGAGCGCCGCCGCCGCGTGGCCGGCGTCCACCCCGTCGAGCAGGTCACCGATCTCCGGCCGGTACGCCCCGACGACCTCGGCCGCGGCGAGCACGTCGGCGCCGGTGACCGGCACCGGTTCGGTGTCCGCGTCGGCGCCGGTGACCGGTTCGGTGTCCGCCTCGTCGGCGGCGTACCGGTCGGCCAGCGGCGCGATCGCCCACTGCGCGGGCGGTCCCTGGGGTTCCAGCCAGGCGAGCACCTCGACCGCGTCCTCGCCGGTGTGCTGGACCGGCACCCGCCAGGGCGCCGACGGGGTGCCGCCGCCGGTGACCGGCAGGTCGACCTGTGGCAGGTCCTGCCCGGGCAGGGCGGGCAGCCGGTCGGTCAGCGCGGCCTGCAGCAGTCGCAGCAGCACGACCAGGTACGGCGTCCCGTCGGTGGTGCGGGCGTCCTCGTCGCGGGCCAGGTCGGCCAGCCAGCGGCGGACCGCGGCGGCGGGATCGGCCAGCAGCGACGACAGGTCGGCGGGGTCGGGCGGCAGCAGCGGTGGCAGGCCGGCCAGCGGGCCGGTGGTGCCCGGTCCGGCGATGCCGACCAGCGCCAGCAGGTCGCGGGCGGTCGGACCGGCCCAGGACTCGGCGACCCGGGCGAGCAGGCCGCGGGCGGCACCCCAGAGGGCGGTCGGGTCGACGCCGAGGCCCAGGTCGGGCAGGGCCGGGTCGATCGGGCCGGCCGGCGGCAGGGTGAGGTCACCCAGCACGTGGGCCACCCCGTCGACGGTGACGGCGAGGTCGCCGACGGTCGCGGCGACCCGTACCGGCGACCCGAGCGACCAGGTGACGTCGACCCGGATGCCGTCGGTGGAGACCCGCACCGGCGCGCCGACGGCCAGGGCCGGTGGCTCGAAGGCGGCGGTGGCGGTGACCCCGGCGAGCCAGGCCGGGCCGGTCGCCCCGTCGAGCGGGATGCTGGCCAGCGCGGCGCGGACGTCCACCCGCCACGGCAGGGCGGGGTCGAGGTGGGCGCCGCCGCGCAGGGCGAGGCCGAGCTCGACGACGGGCGCGGCGGCGGTGCCGGAGTCCCACAGGACCAGCTCCAGGGCCACCGGCGCGCCCTCGGCCGCGGCGAGGGCGGCCACCGGGACCCGCCACGGGTCGGCCGGGGTGCCGGTGCCGGTGACCACCGGGGTCGCGGTGCCGGCGAGCCGGGCCACCTCGCGCAGCACGCCGGGCCAGCCGTCGGGGTCCTGGCGCAGCTGCCGGTAGTAGGCGGCCAGCGCGCGGGTCGGCGCGGTGGTCAGCAGCCCGAGGTCGACGCCGGGGGTGGTGCCCAGTCCGAGCAGGTGCCGCAGCGCGGCCACCGGGCCGGCGGCGGGGCCGAGCCCGGTCTCGATCGCCTCCTCCAGCAGCGACTGCGCGGCCGAGGTCAGCGACCGGGCGTCGGTCAGGTCGACCAGGTCCAGGTGGTGCGGCTCGTCGCCGATCGCGACGGCGACGTCGCGCAGCTCCAGCACCGGCGTGATCGCGCCGGTGGCGGCGAGGTAGCGCAGCCCCGCGCGCAGCCCGCCGACCTGGACGGCGCCGGCCGGCTCGCCGGCGGCCGGGTAGAGCCGTCCGCCGTTGGCGGGCGCGGCGACCAGCACGTCGAGGCGTTCGAAGAGGGTGACCGGGGTCGACCCGCTCAGCGGCATCACCAGCAGTACGGCGTCGCCGCGGACGGTCGCGTCGAGCGCGCCACCGGGGTAGCCGACCCGGGCGCCGACCACGAGGGCGGACGCGCCGGTGGCCGGGTCGGTGCGGACGGCCACCGTGAGGTCCACCGACGGCGGGCCGGCGAGCACGGGAATGACCAGCGGATCGGCCTCGGTGGGCAGGTCGGTGCGCTTGGACGGGTCGGCGCCGAGCAGGCCGGCGATCGAGTCCAGCCAGCCGACCAGGCCGGGCGCGCCGTCCGGGGTGCGGGCGGCGACCAGCGCGGCCAGCCAGGACCGGAACGCGGCGGGGTCGCCGGCGAGGTCGCCCAGCGGCAGCGGCACCAGGCCGGGCGTCAGGCCCAGCAGGCCGGGCAGGTTCGCCGCGACCAGGTGCACCGGCCCGGGTACGCCGTCGCCCACCTCGGCCAGCACGTACCGCAGCAGCGCGGTGACCAGCAGGGCGAGCTGCGAACTGTCGGCGGCCGGGTCCAACACCAGCGGCTCGGTGGTGCCGGGCAGGCCACGCACGGTCACGGTGACCCGGCTCAGCTCCTCGTCCGGCGGGGCGACCAGCAGGACGGCGGCCTCCACGCTGGCCCCGGTGTCACCGAGCGGCGCCCGGGCCCGCAGCCGGATCGGGTGGTTCCGGCTGGCCGCGACCGGGGTGACCGTGCCGCCGTTGGCCACCAGCAGGTCCAGCCGCGCGGTGACGGCGGGGCCGCCGGCGACCGGCCCGGCCTCGGCCGCGATCGCCAGGGTCAGCGGGGCGGACGCGGCCACCCCGGTGCGTTCGACGACCAGGTAGACCTGCCCCTTGCCGCCCTCCTCCAGCAGCGGCACGTGCCGGGCGACCCGGCCGGGCTGGCCGGCCGGGTCGGCGGGGAAGCGCGGCCGGGCGGCGGGCAGCAGGCCCTCGATCGCGCGAACCAGCGCCGCGCGCTGCACGTCGTTGGCGACCAGCTTGCCGACCCGGGTCCACGGGTCGGCGAAGAACTCCTCCACCAGCCGGACGCCGCCGCCGGACGGGGCCAGCAGGCCCAGTGCGATGCCGAGGTCCTCGACCTCGGCGGGAATGCCGTCAACGTTGATCATGGACCCACCCACCCCGCGAAGCTCCCAGGCTCGGGATCGAGCCCGACCCAGTTGTTGGTCTTGTCGAACTGGTCGTGCAGGCGCAGGATCCGCAGGTCCCGCTCGTCCTTGCCGTTGAGGTTCCGCTCGTTGAGGTAGTTGATCTGGAACAGCCGCAGCCACGGCGCGCGCAACGGGCCGGAGGCGCCCTCGTCGAAGGGCCGCAGCTCGGTCCGCGTCGGCTCGGCCATCCGCGCGATCGTCTGCTCGGTACGGGCGACCGCCCGGTCGATCGCCGTGGTCACCGCGTTCGGCGCGTTGATGTGCTGGTCGATCACCAGCGCCGCGGCGAACTCGGAAGTGACGAAGTCCCGGATCCGGTACTGCCGGCCCCGGACGAGCAGCTTCGCCTTGCCCAGCGGCTGGCGGGCCAGCCGCTCGAAGCGCCACACCGCCGTCCACACCTGAACCAGGTCGTACGGCACCGAGCACAACGCGGCGAGCCGGACCCGGCCGCACCACTCCGGCCCGATGGTGAACACCTTGCCCTGCGCCGTGGCGCCGAAGAAGTCATGCCGGGGCAGGACCGCGTCGGGCTCTTCCGGCGGCTCGGGCAGGCGGCGGCGGCCACCGCCGGGCGGGATCTCGAACAGGGTCGCGTACCGCGGCGCGTAGTCCTTGCCCTGGTGCGGCGTCCCGTCCGCGGCGAACGCCTCCGGGTTGGCGGCCCGCACCTGTACCGGGTCGGCGACCTCGGCCCTGGCCTCCTTGCCGTCGGCGCCCCGCCACCACGGCTCGACGTCGAGTCCGTACATGCCGAAGAAGAGGTCGTAGTGGTCGGGCGCGGCCCGTTTGAACCGGGCCAGCAGCACCGGAAGCTCGTGGTTGGAGTGCGCCGACCACTGCTGGATGCCGGTGGAGATGGTGGCCTTGTCGGCGCTCCGGGACCCGTCGAGCTGGCCCTCGTTCGGGGCGATCAGCTCGACGATCCGCAGCCGGGCCTGCTCGTGCGGCGCGTCGAGGCCGATCGTGGCGGCCTGCGCGCGGATGAACGCGGCCGGGTCCAGCCGACCCGCGTAGGCCGGGCCGGTCCACACGGTCTTGTTCTCCTGGACGTGGCTGGCGGTGGTGCCGATGCACAGGTCCCGGCCGAGCACCATGGTGTGCCGGCCGCCGGGGTTCTCGGTGGGATCCTTCCAGGGCGACCGCAGGCCCTGCGGGGCCGGCTTCTTCCCCTTCACCAGCGGCGCCGGCGGGACCGGGGGCAGCTCGTCGGGGACCACCGTCGGACCGATCACGTCCGGCGGCTGCCACGCTCCCGAGCCGGTGCGGGTCAGCCCGAGCGCCGGCCCGAGGGCCTCCCGGGCGTCCTCGGCGTCACCGCCGTCGGCGGGGCCGACCAGCGCCCACAGTCGACGCAGCAGCGCGTGCCCGGCCGTCACGCCGGCCAGCATCTCCAGCTCTCCGGCGCTCAGCCCACCTACCAGGGTGGCGGCCAGCTCGACGGCGTCGTCCGGGTCGTCGGCGCGCACCTGGCGGAGGATCTCGACGATCCGGAACACCGCCTCGAACGGGTTGCCAACCAGGTCTCGCTCGATCACGTCGGCCACCTCGTCGAGGTCCCGGCCGGCCAGCCCGGCGGCCACCTCGCTGGTCAGCGCGGCCGGGTCGGGCAGCGGCAGGTGCTGGGCGGGCTGGTCCAGCGAGATGCCGAGGCCAGCCGGGAGGGCGTCGGCCCAGCCGGCAACGGTGTCCCAGTCGGTGACCCACTGCGCGCCGTCGGCCGCGATCTCCACCGGCACCGGCAGCCACAGTCCGGTCCGCCAGGCGGCCGGGCCACCGAGCGCGGTCAGGTAGTTCTGGTTCCATGCCCACAGTGCCCGGGCCAGCCGCATCTCGTCGTACGGCGTGGCGTCCGGCGCCCCGGCCGGCTTGACGGTCTTGCGCAGCCAGTACGCGATGCCGCGCAGCGTCGCGCCGGGGCCCAGGAACAGCGAGAGCGTGGGCCGCTGCGTGGGCGTGCGGCGGCCGCCGACGGTGTTCCACAGCGTGCCGGCCACCGTGGTCGGGGTGCCGGCGGCCGAGCCGGCAGGTACCCGCAGCAGCACGTTGTAGGTCATGGGTGGCGTAGCGCCGGGGTGGTCGGCGACTAGCTGCCCTGCCGCCACCGCTTCCGCGACCGCGGTCACGACTCGTCCACCCGGCGGCCGTTGTCGGCGCGCCGTTCACGCGAATCCATTGTCCCCCCTCGGTTTCCCGCCTCTCCGAACAGGTTCGGCGCGGGAGTTGCCGGGAGGCTACGGACGATCGAGCGGCGATCTCTGTCGCCCTTCGGACGTTACAGCCCGTGCCGTCGGAGGAACGGACCGAAGCGGCAGCGCTCGTCCACCGTTGGGCCGGTCCGGCCGGCCAACTGGTTGACCCCGGTCAACCAGTCACATTGGACAAGTGTTGACTGTTCGATCAATCGAACGCCGGATCGGATGGAGAAAACGCCGGAGGCGGGCCATCGATCGGCGACCTGCGCCCGCCGGTCGGGCAGTCCTGCTGCGGAAACGCGACTCATCTCTTGCCGGTGTGCCGCCCTGCTCCCGAAGGTTTGCCCACGACGCCAGTCACCCGACGGCCGTCCGCCGCGCCCCGGCCCGAACCGGGCACAGCAGGACGCACGGGTCGGCCGGCGACGACCGGAAGGGGGGACCACTGATGGAAACCGCCAGCATCGACGCCGAGTACCTGGTGGCCACACTGGAAGAGGACGACGACCCGGAGGCCCTGATCGGCGACGACGTCGACGTCGACCTGCTGGCCGCGCTGGAAGAGGAGGAGTGACCATGGGCGTACACCTGGCCCCCACGCTCCGCGTACTGCGGGAGGAGATCAACACCCGCTGGCCGCACCGGGACAAGGCCTCCGACGGGTGGATCGGCGACGCAGCGCACCAGGCCCGCAAGTCCGACCACAACCCGGACGGCGACGACCGCTCGGTCAACGCCGCCGACTTCGACATCGACGGGATCGACCCGCTGCTGGTGGTCCGGCAGTGCATCGCGCACCCGTCCACCCAGTACGTCATCTTCAACCGGACCATCTGGAGCCGCACCCGCAGCTTCCGCGCCGCCCGCTACACCGGGTCGAACCCGCACACCAAGCACCTGCACGTCAGCGTGAGCCACTCCCGCGCCCTGGAAGACAGCCTGCGGCCGTGGGGCATCGCCACCGCCCGCGTGTCCAAGCTGGGCGACCGCACGCTGAAGGCCGGCTGCAAGGGCAGCGACGTGCGGGAGCTGCAGACCCTCGCCAACCGCCTCGGCGCCGGGCTGGCCGCCGACGGGGTGTTCGGCCCCCGGACCACGGCCTGGGTCCGGTCCTTCCAGACATCACGCAAGCTGGCCGTCGACGCGGTGGTCGGGCCGAAGACCCTCGCCGCGCTGCGCGCCGCCACCAAGCCGCCGGCCCCCAAGCCGGGACCCGGCCGGGCGCCCGGCTCCCGCACCATCCGCGCCGGCAGCACCGGCGAGGACGTCGCGTACGTCAAGCGGTTCATCGGCACCCGCCGCTGCGGCCCGCCGGGCGACCGGTTCGACGCGAAGACCGAGTCGGGGGTCCGCTGGTACCAGCAGATGCGAGGGCTCACCGACGACGGCATCGTCGGCCGGCTCACCTGGGCCGAAATGGGCGTCCGGGTCACCTACTGAACCAGCCGGGCGGGTGACCGGCGACCCGGTCACCCGCCCGCGCCAACCCGGCGCCGACGACCGCCGGGAGCACACCGAACGATCGGACATGTCCGGACGCGGCCCGCCGCGCCGGCGGGGGCGGGAGCAGATGACCCAGACCGTGAGCGAACCGGGCGTGCGGCAAGCCGTCCTCGACAGCGTGGGAACACGACGGCCCGAACAAATGGCGGCCAGCCAGCCAGTGACCACCCGGGTGCCGCACGACCTGCTCCGCACCGAGCTGTACGCCGCCGTGGACGAGCTGGTGCCGGACGCGCTGGAGCTGCGCCCGGTGCGCGGGCGTCTGTACGCCTGGGCGAACCCACCCGCCGACGCGCCAGCACCGTCGGCCGCCACGATGGCCCGGCGGGTACGCGGCGTCGAACTGGCCTGGGTGATGGTGGTGACGCTCGGGCCGACCCTGCGCCAGCTGGCCGACCTGAACCGACCCACCCGTTACCTGCCCCCGTTCGCGCCGGAGCTGTGCGGGCTGCTGACGCAGGCCCGGCGGGCGTACTGCGCCGCCATCGCCGCAGCGCTGGACGCCGCGCCGGCGTACCGGATCGAGGCCCAGCAGAACGAGGGCGACCGGCTGATGAACGCCTTCTCGACCCGGATGCCACTGCTCTACCTGCACAGCTACATGGGCCTGGAGGCCACCATCCGGCAGCTGACGGACCAGGTCGCCGACCTGGTCGCGCTGCGGGCCGAGCGGGAGTCCGACGCACTGCCCGAACGGGCCGCCGACTCCGAGACCGGCGTCGCCATGACCAACCCGGGCCAGGACTGGTTCCTGCGCAAGCGGCTGCTGACCGACCTGCAGAGCGTGCGCGACTACCCGTTCCACGACTACATGCAGCCGTACCTGCGGTTCAGCCAGCGATTGAGCGCGATCAGCCTGGCGGTGCAGCTCCTGGTCGTCCGTGAACAGCTGTCCTGGCTCGCCGACCAACCGCTGCTGCCCAGCGACGCCGCCGACCGGGCGGACGGCTACGTGATCGAACTCGCCGTGGCGCTCACCCACATCGAGCAGAGCATCCTCCTGCACAAGCAGGGCAAGTACGTCGAGGCGGCGGACGCGGAGCGGCTGGCCCGCGCCGTACTGGCCACGGTCACCGGACGGCCGCAATACCGGGAGGACTTCAAGGAGCTCACCGACACCGTCGAGCTGCACCGCACGGCCAAGGCGGTCGCCGCCGCCGTAGCGATCGGCGTCGCCACCGCCATCACCGCCGGCGCGGTGGGCGCCGCCGCCGGCGTGGCGCTGGCCGCCGTCGTCGACACCACCACCGTCTTCGGCACCCTCCTCGTCTCGGCCGGCGTGGTCACCACCCGGCTGATGTGGGAGACGCTCGTCGCACGCAGCGGATCCGAGCTGCTGCTCGGGCCACAGTCCATCACCGGATCGTCGTTCCAGGAGGACCTCGCCTGGCAGGCGTTGCAGACCGCGGTCGTCCGCGTCGTGCTCTTCGGCTCCGGCGACATCTTCAAGGCCATCGCCCGCTCCGGCGACCGGGCCGAGCAGGCCGCCCGGCTGGCCGTCGAGCAGATCACCACCTTCGGCTTCGGCGAGGTGCAGCACCTGGTCAAAACCGGCGAGCTGCGCAGCCTGCGGGACAGCGTGGTGGCCGCCGTGACGCAGGCGGCCACCACCGGCACGATCATGATCGGTGGCCTGCTCGCGACGAGGTTCATCGACCGGCTCGGCGACGCCCGCGGCGGGCTCAGCGCGGACGCCGAGCTGCGGCTGCAGGCACTGGAGGCCGAACGCGCCCAGGTCGCCGCGGACTTCGCCGCGGTACGCGACGGCACCGCCACCCCGGAGCAGTTCCAGGCCTGGGCCGGTCGCGCCGCCAAGGTCTGGAACGGACTGGTCAAGCTCGTCGACGAGATGACCGCGGGACCGCAACGCGACGCCGCCCAGCGCCGGCTCGCCGCGGCCAAGGGCGAGATCGAGCTACGGCTGGCCGAGGCGGGCATCAGCGCGACGCTGACCTGGCCGGACGCCGTACCGACCTTCGAGGGACTACTGCCCGGCCTGGTGGCCTACAGCGAGGACGGCCGGGCGGTGCTCGACACCGCCTACCCACCCGCCACCCGCAAGCCCACCGAGACCCCGGACGCCGTGCTGGTCCAGGGCACCGGCGGCCGGCGGCTGCTCCTGCTGCCCGAGGGCGCCCTGCCGGCGCGACCAGCGCCGGCTGAGCGGCTGGCCCACGTGCCCGAGCTGGGCCAGCGCCCCGGGTCGCCGCCCGAGCCGGTGGTGCTGCCCGGCGCCGCCACCGTCGGGCTGGACCTGCTCCGGGCCGCCTACAACCCGGAGAAGGCGGCGAACATGCTCGCCCAGGCGGCCAAGGGCCGGGAGGCCTTCCTGAGCCTGCTCGCGCACCCGGAGCTGGGCAGTGTCGGAAAGATCCAGTCCCGGACCCCGCACCTGTACGGCCTGGCGTCGCACCCGGCATCGATCGCGTTCGGCCGGCGGTGGGGTCCGCGGCTCGTGCTGCGGCTGCGCGGCCTGGGCACCGTCGGGATCGACGACGTGCTGCTGCGGGCCGAGGCGCTGCTGGAGCAGACCCCGGAGGCGGACCGGCCGGCACTGATCGAGCGGCTGATCGACCGGACCGGCGACAAGCTGCGCCGGGAGTTGGAGTTGATCCCGCCGCTGCGAAGGCACGGCCGCATCATCACGCCGGGCAATCTCGGTATCGACCGCAGCCATCCCAGCTGGCATGCGCTCGCCGCCGAGGTCGCCCGGCACCACCCCGACCTGACCCCGGAACAGCGCGCCGTGATGACCGACTGCCGGCAGATCATCGAGGTCGCCGAGTCCGGCGCATTCGACCGGTACGTGCCGTCGACCCGGCTCGGCATCATCGACACGTTCGAGAGCCTGATGGGCGACGGGCAGATCCGCATCCCGGAGCTGACCGTGTTGGCGAACCGGATGCGGGGCCGCCTCGCCGAACACGTCTTCCTCGGCCCGCTGCCCATCCAGCAGCAGACCATGTGGTTCCTCGGCGCGCGGACCAACACCTGGCTGACCGGGCGGTCCAACCTCGACGGCCACTGGAGGATCGGCGACGTACCGGGCTTCCTGGAGTTGAAGTCCGACGACATCCACCTGCAGACCGCCGCCCAGCAGCAGGCCACCGCGCGGTTGTACCTGCAGCACGCGCTCGGCGACTTCGAGAACATCCCCGCGAACTCGCACTACCACCTGTGGTTCATCCGGGATCCGGGGCTGGAGGCGCGGCAGCGGATGCTGTCCATCCTCCTGCCGAGCGGCGGGAAGATCACCGGAGTGCACTTCGGCCCACAGCCGCCGGCACCCGTGCCACAGCGGTGAGCGCCGGGCGACCGACCACCGTCGCGCCCGGCCCGCGGCAGGCGGCGCAGAGGCGGCTGAGCCGCCCGGTCAGTGCCCGGTCACCGGTCCGCCGCGGTGGGGCGGGCCACCTGGGCGGCCAGCTTCTTCGGGGCAAGGCGACAGTAACTCTCCGTGAGCAGCTCGCCGACCTCGTCCCACTCGACGCCGCCGTCGAGGACCATGCCCAGCACGTCGGCGCCCCAGTCGGGCTTGTAGAAGGGGAAGCCGCCGGCGACGAGGGCGTGCACCTCGTCGACCGGCGCCCGGAACGTCAGCACGCACGTCGGCTCGTCGGTGGCGGCGGCTCGCGCGTACGCCATCTGATGGTCCGGGTCGACGATGAGCACGTGGGCGAAGGTGCGCTTGCGGACCCGCCACCGGATGCCCACCCAGGCCGGTTCCTCGTAGGCATCGGGCAGGCCGCGGCAGATCGGGCGCAGCCGGTCGAGGAACTCGGGCGGGACGTCGGCGGGAGCACTCACCCCGGCACGCTAACCCGACCCCCCGACACTCCCGCCCGGCTCAGGGCGCGCGGACTCCGGGCCGACAAAGACGCACTGGCCGGCACCCCCACGCAGGCCAGTGCCCGCGATCGGGTGCCGGCCCAGGTCCGGAACGCCGCAGGGCTGGCACCCGTGGTGGGTGCCGGCCCTGCGGTCGGTGGATGTGCTGCTGGCCGACACCCGGTTCGGGTGTCGGCCAGCAGTCCCCCTATGAGGAAAGTCAGTCCTGCGAGTGTTCGGTTGGTTGTCAGCTGTTCCAGTGCTCGGCGACGAGGTCGGCGGCCTGCTGCTCCCACTGGGCGTAGTGGAACGGGTAGGCCGACACCTGCACCGTCTGGGCGGCCTTGGTCAGCGGCATGTCCTGCCAGCCGTCGACCTGCTTGAGGCCCTTCAGGAACGCCTTGGTCGAGTACTCGGGGTCGGTGATCTGCTCCACCGTGCCCCAACCGCTCGACGGGCGCTGCTGGAACAGGCCCTGCGAGTCGTGGTCGTTGCGCTCACCCAGGTGACCCAGGTTCTCCAGCTTCGACTCCTGCAGGCTGGTGGCGATCGCCACCACGGCGGCCCGCTCGTCCATGTCGGACTTCTTCGTCGCCGCGATGATCGCCTTCACGTTCTCCACCTGCTCATCGTTGAGGTCGATGCGCGACTGCTCACCCTGCACACCATGCGGAACCAGCTTGCCCATGTCCGGCTTGTCAGCCTGCACGGTCACGGCGACCGGCTTCACGGCCTCAACCGAGGTGGTGTCAGCGTGCATGGCGGGGCCAGCGAAGATGCCACCGGCGAAAGCCAGACCAGCAATACCCAGAACGCTCTTACGCATGATCGTGTTCATCACAAAGCTCCTTCGGGGGATGACGCCACCAAACCCAAGGGGGACGGGCCACAGCAGCGCAAGCACCATCAGGCGCTCAAAAGACTCAGGGGAAAGAACCACTCGACACACTCGGCACTCTCACCGGGGCGGGGGATGCCCTGGCCGGTGCCAGATGCCCAGCAGAACCAGCGGGCGGGGGTGCCCTGCGCGGTGCCGGACTGTGTGTAACGACCGCTGGCCCGCCAGCATTCCGGGGGACCCGGACCCACACTGGCTCGGCCGGTGGGGACCGGTACTGCGACCGTCGGGGGATGTAACGACCGCCGCCCGCCATCATTCCGCCGGGCCAGGCCCGGGCCGGCTGTGCGCGGCGGCGTGCCCTTGCTCGATCGTCCGCATGATGTAACGCCCCCGACCCGGCCCCAATTCCGCCACCCGGATGCCGCCGGTCACAGCCCCAAACCGGACATTCACTACAGCTGGCGACATCGAGTACGCCCATCCCCGAGGGCGGACGGGATGATCGACACCGTGTCGCCGATAGGGGGCCATCCGGACGGATCCGATACCGCCACGTCGCCGGGACTGCGCAGGCCCCCGAACACCCTGCGGCTGCGGCCCCGATGCGTGCAATGTCCGGATGGCTCGACCCCCCTGAGGTTCCATCCCCCACCGGCGGAGAGCGCCCGATTGGATCACGACCGGTTTGGGGGTCACCCACGAACGAGCGGGATACCTCAGCGGCATACTGATGACTCAGAGGTATCAACCTCCCGGACAACATGCCCAGGCCCTGGCGACACGCCCGAACCGATCAGCCCGCCAGCCAGCCGCCGATCCCGCCGGGCGGGACGTGCAAACCGGCGCCCGCCTCGGCAGTCACGAACGGACCCGGACCCACAACAACCCTGGCGCCCACCGTGACCACGCGGACGGACCGGACCACGGCGAGGGTGTGGCCCGCCGTGACCGGCGCACTGATCAAGCCTGACCGCCCGAAGCCGGTCACGGCGGGCCACACCCCAACCGCAACCACCCACCGCAAGCAAACCCCCGACGCAAATACCAAGCCTGACCGCCCAAAGCCCGTCACGGCGGGCCACACGCCAACCGCAGCTCAGCCCTTGCGGGCGACCGCGCTGTACTCGGAGGTGGGCGTGGTGTCGTTGCCGTCCGGGCGCCACTGCGAACAGGTGACCAGCCCCGGTTCGAGCACGTCCAACCCGTCGAAGAACCGGAGGATCTGCTCCGGGGTGCGGACGCACATCGGCGCGGCGCCGCCGGTGTTCCACATCTGAACCGCCCGGTCCACGGCCTCCGGGCTGACCTCCCGGGTCGGGTGGGAGATGACCAGGTAGCTGCCGGCGGGCACCGCGTCCACCAGGCGGCGGACGACCGCGGTCGCCTCGGCGTCGTCGACCACGAAGTTCAGGATACCCAGCAGCATGATGGCCACCGGCTGGGTGAAGTCGAGGGTGCGCCGGGCCTGCTCGAGGATGGTCTCCGGGTCGCGCAGGTCGGCCTCGATGTAGTCGGTAGCGCCCTCGGGGCTGCTGGTCAGCAGCGCGCGGGCGTGCACCAGCACCATCGGGTCGTTGTCGACGTAGACGACCCGGGAAGCCGGGGCGACGGCCTGGGCGACCTGGTGGGTGTTGTTCGCCGTGGGCAGGCCGGTGCCGATGTCGAGGAACTGCCGGACGCCGGCCTCGCCGGCGAGGTGACGCACCGCCCGGCCGAGGAACTCCCGGTTGAAGCGGGCGGACTGCACCAGCTCCGGCAGGAACGCGAGCACCTGCTCGGCGGCCTCCCGGTCGGCGGCGAAGTTGTCCTTGCCGCCCAGCAGGTAGTTCCACAGTCGGGCCGAGTGCGGGACGCTGGTGTCCAGGGCGCTGGCCGCACCGCCGCTGGGGCTCGACACGTCGGTCACCGGGGCTCCTCGAAGTCGTCACTGCCGGGTCGGCACAGCCTAGGTCCGTCCACGCAGGACTTCAACGCCGGGCTGCGGCACGTCGTCAAACCCCGGCCCCGTCGTCCCGCGGGTTGGACCGGGCGTAACGCGATCGACGCCCGGGCGCGCTCATCGGACAGGGGCATGATCAGCTTTTGGTCACCGTCCGAGCGGGGGAAGAATCCGAGACAGCAGGCAGGACGCACTACCCGGCCACCCGCCCGTCCGGGATGCCGGCGGCGCGGTCCGGGCGACCGGAGGAGCACATGCAGGGTGAGCTGCAACGCATCGTCGACGCACTCGCCGCCCACGCCGGCCGCCCGGCGTTGATCGAGGACCGGCGGCAGCGGGTCGTGGTCTACAGCGAGCACACCGGCGTGATGGACGACGTGCGCAAGGCGTCCATCCTGCGCCGGCAGACCACGCCGGAGGTGATGGCCTGGTTCCGTGACGTCGGCATCATGGAGGCCCGGGAGCCGGTGCGCACCCCGGCGTCGGCGGAACTCGACCT
The DNA here is from genome assembly GCF_003176715.1 of Micromonospora sp. S4605. Taxonomy (NCBI): domain Bacteria; kingdom Bacillati; phylum Actinomycetota; class Actinomycetes; order Micromonosporales; family Micromonosporaceae; genus Micromonospora; species Micromonospora sp. S4605. The sequence continues at coordinate 61,005 of NZ_QGSW01000180.1, read as the reverse complement.
GCTGCCCCGGGTGTGCGTGCCCATCCGCCACCAGGACCTGCTGCTCGGCTTCGTCTGGTTCATCGACCCGGACGGCACCATGGCCGACACCGACCTCGAGGCGACCGGCCTGGTCAGTGAGCTGTCCCTGGCGCTGTACCGGGAGAACCTGCTCGGCGAGCTGGCCTCGCAGCGGGAGACCGAGGTGGCGCGTACGCTGCTCGCCGACAGCGCGGCGACCCGCGACCGGTCGGTGCGGGCGCTGCGGGAGGCCGGCCTGATCGCCGGCGACGGCCCGGCCACCGCGCTCGTCGCGCAGCTGGTGACCTCCGGCCAGCCGCCCGACGAGGTGGCCCGGCTGGCGTTGGAGCAGGCGCTGGTGACCACCCGCCGGTGGATCGGCACCCGGGAGGCGCTGCACGTGGTTCGCGACGACCACGGGGTGCTGCTGCTCTGCGGCGGCCGGTTCGCCGGGCGTCCCTCCCCCGAGGCCGCCGCGAAGCTCCTCGACGACAACCTGCGGCAGGCCACCCGCGGGCTGAGCGCCGTCGAGCGCACGGTGGTGGGGATCGGCCAGGCCCGCGCCGGGCTGGCCGACGCCGTCGGGTCGTACGGGGAGGCGCTGCGCTCGGCCCGGGTGGGCGTACGGCTGCCCGCGCTGGGCCGGGTGGTCTCCTGGTCCGGGTTGGGCATCTACCGGGTGCTGTCCCGGCTGGACGGCCAGCAGCCGGACATCTCCGACGTGCACCCCGGGCTGGAGCGGCTGCTGCGTGAGCAGTCGAACCCGGTGCTGCTGGAGACCCTGGAGCGCTATCTGGACCTGGCCGGCAACGCGCACGCCACCGCCGAGCAGTTGCGGCTGCACCGCACCACCCTCTACTACCGGTTGCAGCGGATCGAGGAGCTCGCCGAGACCGACCTGAAGGACGGCAACGAGCGGCTCTGCCTGCACCTGGCGCTGAAGCTGGGCCGGCTCACCGGCCGCTACCGGCCCGGGGGCTGAGCGGCCCCGGCCGCCGCGGGACCGCCGACCGACCGCCGCCGAGCGCGGGCGGGGCGCCGGTGCCGGCGCCCCGCCCGTGGATCAGCTACAGGCCGGCGGCGACGGCGGCGTCGCGGCCGCCGACCACCGGCAGCTCGATCCGGCTGCGGTCGAAGTGCACGGTGATCTCGGCCTGGTTCTGCTTGGCCCGGCTGCTGTAGCCGGAGTACGAGCCGAGCAGCACCACGCCGATCTGGTGGCCGGCCTCGAAGACGTAGTCCTCGGGCAGCAGCCGCACGTCGACGGCGTTTTTCTCCCCCGGCACCAGCGGCGTCGACACGCTCAGCGAGTCGAGGTTGAGCCCGTCGAGGATGCCCTTGGTGACCAGTTCCTGCGGGTTGCTGGCCACCGTCTTCTCGGTCTGCCGGTAGCAGGCCTCCTCGGCGTGCCCGCCCCAGGTGGCCGTGCCGCCCCAGCAGTCCTCCGTGGCGAGGGTGCGGATGCCGTCGCCGGAGGTGCTGAACCGGGGTCGGGTCCCGTAGTCGACGAGCAGCCCGGCGAAGCTGGTGTCCACGTCGTCGACCGATGCGTTGATCTTGACGATCGGCGAGCCGGAGACGTGCAGCGGCGCCAGCAGTGGCCGGGACAGGAACACCAGCCGGTTCTCGGTGTTCGCCTGCGGGTCCGACGGGTGCCGGATGGCGTTGGTCTGGCTCATCGACGGGGTGTCCTGGAAGCTGACCCGCGCGTTGCCGGGGTGCGGACGCACCGACAGCCTGCCGGCCGCCCCGTCCGCGCCGGGCTGGAGGAACACCTGGGTCGACTGGGCGGCCGGCAGCGGCCAGTCGGAGTGCGTCTCCCAGACGTCCGGTGCCCGCTCGATGTCGACCATCGGCTCGGCCATGATGCCGTTGTCGATGCCGTGCAGCCAGTGGTCGAACCACTGGTGCAGGGTGTCCACCCATTCGCCCCGGCGGAAGTCGAACGGGTCGACGTGCCCGGTGCCGGTCAGCCACAGCTTGCGCGGCACGTTCCGCTCGGCCAGCGCGTTCCACCAGGTGCTGAAGTGGTCCGGCCGGACGTTGTTGTCGTTGATGCCGTGCACCACGAAGACGCTGGCGTTCACCTGGCCGGCGTGCGGGACGTAGTCCCGCTCGGCCCAGAAGTCGTTGTAGTCGCCGGTGGCGTCGTCGACCTGCTCGCCGAGGCGCTCCCGCACCGGCGCGCAGTACGCCCGCCGGGCCGGGTTGGTGACCGTGTTGGCCAGGCTGCCGGAGTAGTTGTTGGCCCGGGTGACCAGGCCGCCGCTGCGCGAGTAGTCGTACCAGCTGGAGATGGCGGAGATCGGCACGATGGTGCTCAGCCCGGCCACGCCGCTGGCGGCGGCCGCGTTCGCGAGGGTGCCGTCGTACGACTTGCCGATCATGCCGGTGCGGCCGTTGTGCCAGTCGGCGACGACCTCGCGCCCGGCGGCGTCCCGGCCCGGCCGGCGGCCGTTGAGCCAGTCGATCGCGGTCGGCGCGCTGACGTTGTCGGCGTGCCCGCCGGTGACCGGGCAGCCGGTCGAGTTGTTGGTGCCGATCATGTCCAGCAGCACCACCGCGTACCCGCGCGGCACGAAGTAGTTGTCGTAGAAGAGCGGCCACTGGTCGTTCAGGCCGTCCCCGTCCAGGTCGCCCTTGCACTCCCCCTCGTTGCCGCGGCAGACGGTGGAGTAGTACGGGCTGGCGTCCATCACCACCGGGACGCGCAGGCCGTCGTCGCTGGCCCGGGGCCGGATGATGTCCATCGCCACCACGTCGGCCGCGCCGTCGGCGTCGGTGTCCACGTCGGAGGTGACGAAGACCCGCTCGCGGATCGCGTCGTCGTACCCGAACACCGGCTGGGTCACCCCGTCCTCGATGACCGGCCCGAGGCGCTCGGCCGCCGGCTGGGCCGTCGCGGTGGCCGCGGGCAGGCCGACGGCGGTGGTCGCCACGACCACCACCGCCGCCCGCCACCAGGTTCTCCTGCTTCGCATCGTGCTCCTCCCTGTCGGCACCGGCCGTGGCCGCCACGCCCGGTCCGGACGCGGTCACCGTGAGCACGGCGCTGTGATCGAACCCTACGAATGGGCGCGACGCCGGTCATCGGACACGTGTGGGAGGTGCCGGCCGACGACTCCTACGTCTGTCGCAGGCGTCGCCGTCCCGGCACGCAGCTCGGCGGCCGGTCGCACCCGCGTCGCCGACGTCCGCGCCGCTGCGGCCGGTACGACAGGCGTAGGAGACGGCGGGGCGCGATTCCAACAGGTGCCCGATGATTCGCCGGCCCAGCGGCCATAGGTTCGGCGACGTGCGGTTGTCGGGTCGCGCCACGATCCCGCGGATCATCGGGCGTTTCGTGGTACCGGCCCTGTTCGCGGCGCTGTTCGCCGCCCCGCTGTGGTTCATGGTGGTCGGCTCGCTGCGCCCCACCGGCCTGCCCCCGCCCCGTACGCTCGAGGTCCTCCCGCCGGAGCCGACGCTCGCCGCGTACGCCCGGCTGCCCGAGCTGATCCCGCTCTTCCGCTACCTGGCGAACTCCGCGCTGGTGGTGGCGCTGGCCGTGCCGCTGACCGTGGCCGTCGCCTCGCTCACCGGCTTCGGGCTGCGGCTGCTCACCCCGACCGCCCGCCGGCGGGTGGTGCTCGGCCTGCTCGCGGTGCTGCTGGTGCCGGTCACCGCGGTGTGGGCCACCCGCTTCGAGCTGTTCCGGCTGGCCGGCGTGGTCGACACGTACCTGCCGCTGCTGGCCCCGGCGGCGCTGGCCGGCAGCCCGTTCCTGGTGCTGCTCTACGCCTGGAGCTTCGGCGGGGTGCCGGACAGCCAACTGTGGGCGGCCCGGCTGGAGGGGGCGGGCTGGCTGACGGTGTGGCGGCGGGTGGCGCTGCCCCAGGTCCGCCCGGCCACCCTGGCGGTGGCGGTGCTCGCCTTCACCTTCCACTGGGCCAACTTCATCGACCCGCTGCTGTACCTGCATAGCGGCGACCGCTACACCTACCCGCTCGGCCTGCAGTTCCTGCGCCTGCTCAACCCCACCGACTGGCCGCTGCTGATGGCCGGCAGCGTGGTGGCCACGCTGCCGTGCGTGCTGGTGTTCCTGCTGGCGCAGCGGGTGCTGTTGAACGACGATCCACTGGCCGCACTGAGATCTGGAGGACGCAGGTGACGAACACCGGGGCACGACGGTGGCTGGGCCTGGTCATGGCCGCCCTGCTGGTCGGCTACGCCGCCGCCGGCTGCGGCGGCGACGACCGCGCCGGGGACGCGTCGGGCATCACGGTGGTGCTCTTCGGCGACGCCGAGGAGATCGCCGGCTACCGCACCATGGTCACCGCCTTCGAGCAGGCCACCCCCGACGTCGACGTCAACCTCTCCCCGGTGGCCGGCCAGGACGAGCTGATGGCCCGGCTGACCACCGCGTTCGCCGGCGGCAAGCCGCCGGACGTGTTCCTGCTCAACTACCGCCGCTACGGCCAGTTCGCCGCCCAGGGGGCGATCGAGCCGGCGCAGTCCTACCTGGAGCGCAGCACCGTGCTCAAGGAGAGCGACTTCAGCCCGCGGGCGCTGGACGCCTTCCGGTACGACGGCAAGGCGCTGACCTGCCTGCCGCAGAACCTCTCCTCGCTGGTCGTCTACTACAACGCCGACCTGTTCGCCGCCGCCGGCGTACCACTGCCGAAGGCCGGCTGGACCTGGGACGACTTCCTCGCCACCGCCCGCGCGCTGACCCGGGACGGCCGCTACGGGCTGGGCGTGGAACCGTCCGTGCCCCGGCTCGCGCCGTTCGTCTGGTCCAACCGCGGTGAGCTCGTCGACGACCCGGCCCGCCCGACCGCGCTGACGCTGCGCGCCGACCCGGCCACCCGGGCGGCCGTCGACTGGTTCCTCGACCTGCAACTGAAGCACCGGGTGGTGCCCCCGGACGCCGAGGAGCAGAGCGAGTCCAGCGAGGCCCGGTTCCTGCGCGGCACGCTCGGCATGTACCTCAACAGCCGGGTGGCCGTGCCGACGCTGCGCACCATCGAGGGCTTCACCTGGGACGTGGCGCCGCTGCCGGTCGCCCCGGGCGGGGTACCCGCGTCGATCCTGCACAGCGACGCGTACTGCATGAGCGCCGGGCTGCCCGAGCACGGCGACGCCTGGCGGTTCATCGAGTTCGCGATGGGCCCGCAGGGGCAGCGGATCCTCGCCGAGTCCGGCCGCACCGTCCCGTCCCGGCTCGACGTGGCCAACTCCCCCGTCTTCCTCGACCCGGCCGCGCCGCCGAAGTCGGCGCGGGTCTACCTCGACGCCGAGCCGCACCTGCGGGCCACCCCGCGCACCGCCACCTGGTCGCGGGTGGAGAAGGAGACCGGCACCCTGCTGGAGGAGCTGTTCTACGGCCGGATCGACCGGGAGGAGGGGCTGCGCCGGCTGGAGGAGCAGAGCCGGCAACTGTTCGCCCTGCCGGTCGGAGGGGGCTGATGGGCGGCCGCGGCGCGATCCGGCTGGAGGAACTGACCAGGTCGTACGGGCGGACCAAGGCCCTCGACGGCATCGACCTGGAGGTACGCGCCGGTGAGCTGCTCACCCTGGTCGGGCCGTCCGGCTCGGGGAAGTCGACGGTGCTGCGGCTGATCGCCGGCCTGGACCGGCCGGACGGCGGCCGGGTGCTGGTCGACGGCGAGGACGTCGCGCGGGTGCCGCCGCACCGGCGGGCCGTGGCGATGGTCTTCCAGGACTACGCGCTCTACCCGCACCTGACAGTGCTCGGCAACCTGACCTTCGGGCTGCGGGTGCGCCGGGTCCCCCGCGCCGAGGCCGACCGGCGGGCCCGGGCGGCGGCCGACCGGCTGGGCATCGCCGACCTGCTCGACCGCCACCCGGACGAGATGTCCGGCGGGCAGCGGCAGCGGGTCGCGCTGGCCCGCGCCCTGCTCCGCGAGCCCAGCGTCTACCTGCTCGACGAGCCGCTGGCCAGCCTGGACGCGCCGCTGCGCTTCGCCACCCGGGCCGACCTGCTGGCCCTGCACCGGGACCTGGGCACCACCACCGTCCACGTCACCCACGACCAGGCCGAGGCGATGACCCTCGGCGACCGGGTGGCGGTGCTGGACCGCGGCCGGGTCCGCCAGGTCGGGCCGCCGCAGCAGGTCTACGACGAACCGGCGGACACCTTCGTCGCCGCCTTCCTGGGCAGCCCGCCGATGAACCTGGTGCCCGGCGGCGGGCTGCTCGGCGGCGCCGCCGGGCTGACCCTCGGCGTACGGCCGGAGGACCTGGCGCTCGACCCGGACGGGCCGGTCGAGGCCACCGTCGACGCGGTGGAGGCGCTGGGCAGCGAGGCGGTGCTGCTCACCCGGTGCGCCGACGGCACCCGGTTGACCGTCCGCACCGGACCGCGCCCCGGCGTACGCGCGGGCGACCGGGTCCGGCTGCGTCCCGACCCGGACCGGATCCACCGGTTCGACGCCGAGACGGGCCGGCGCCGGTGACCGGCGGCCGGACCCGCCGGCCGCTGACCGGCTGGGCGTTCCTCGCCCCGTACGCGGTGGCGGTCGCGCTGCTGGTCGCGCTGCCCGCCCTGCTCAACGTCGGGTACGCGTTCACCGACCACACCGGGCTCACCCGGGATCCGCGGTTCGTGGGCCTGGCCAACGTCCGTCGGCTGCTCGACGACCCGTTCCTGCTGGACAGCCTGCGGGCCTCGCTGCTGCACGTGGCGATGGCGGTGCCGGTGCGGCTGGTCGCCGCGGTGGGGCTGGCGCTGCTGCTCGCCGCGCCCCGCCCGGGCGGGCGCTGGTTCCGGGTCGCGGTCTACCTGCCGACCGTGGTGCCGGACGTGGCGCTGGCGGTGCTCTTCCTCTGGGTGCTCAACCCGCTGTACGGCCCGCTGAACCAACTGCTGGGCCTGTTCGGCCATCCCGGCTTCACCTGGCTCGCCGAGCCGGGCACCGCCCGGCTGGCGGTGGTGCTGATGCTGGCCTTCCCGATCGGCGAGGGCTTCGTCGTCGTGCTGGCCGCCCGCCGGCTGCTCGACGGCCGGCTCTACGAGGCGGCGGCGCTGGAGGGCTGCGGGCCGGTCGGGCAGCTGCGCCGGCTCACGCTGCCGATGCTGGCCCCGGTGCTGGTGCTGCTCGCGGTCCGGGACACCATCCTCACCCTCCAGGTGAACTTCGTCCCCGCGTACGTGCTGACCGACGGCCGGCCCGCCAACGCCACGCTCTACCTGCCGGTCTACATCTTCGACCAGGCCTTCGAGTTCTCCGGCTTCGCCTACGGAGCGCTCATCTCGATGGTGCTGATGGCGGTCACCGGCGTCATCATCACCGCCCTGCTGCTGATGGTCCGGCGCTGGCGGGTGCTGCGGTGAGGTGGCATCCTGCTGCGGTGAGACTCCGGGCCCTCGCGGTCGCCGCCACGGTTCCGCTGCTCGTCGCCTGCGGCGGGACGGACGCCCCGCAGGCGACCGGGCGGGGCCCCGGGATGCTGGCGAACCTGCCCAGCTGCGACCGGGTGCCGCTGGACACCGAGCCGGAGGTCGACGCACGGGTCACCGGCCTGGTGCTGCCCGACGACGCACGGGTCACCTCGGTGGTGGAGCAGGGGGCCCTGACCACGGTGGAGGCCACCGTCCGGATGACCCCGCTGGACGTACGCGCCCACTACGAGGGCCGCGCCGACATCGAACTCCTGCGCGTCGAGGACGAGGTCTTCGAGACCGAGGTGCTGACCCGGGCGCAGCAGCGGCGGATGTACCTGCGGGCCGCCGCGCTCTGCGCCGACGGCACCACGCTGACCGCGGTGGTGGGGCCGGACTCGGAGGAGGCGGGGCTGCCGGAGTTCCAGAGCGGGTAGGTAGCCTCGGCTGCCATGAGTTGGCTGCCCGACGACTTCGTCCATCCCCTCCGCGTACCCGTGCCCGACACCGCGCTTCACCTGCGGCCGATTCGGGAGGCGGACGCCGCGCTCGACTACCCGGCCGTGATGGGCTCCCGGGAGCGCCTGTGGGAGATCTTCGGTCCGGCCTGGGGTTGGCCCGCGGAGACGATGACCTACGACGAGAACCGCATCGACCTGTTGCGGCACGAGAAGGAGATCGCCGCGCACCAGTCGTTCAACTATGCGCTGCTGGACGAGGAGGAGCCGGCCATCCTCGGCTGCGTCTACATCGACCCGCCGGAGCGCACCGGCTCCGACGGCGAAATCTCCTGGTGGGTGGTCGACGACCTGGTCGGCGGCGAGGTGGAGCACGCGCTCGACACCCTGGTACCGCGGTGGATCGCTGCCGACTGGCCGTTCCGGCAGCCCCGTTACCTGGGCCGCGACATCACCTGGCAGGACTGGCTCGCGCTGCCGCCCGCCTCCTGACGAGCGCCGTGGCACGGCCACGGGCATGGCGGCCCGGCTCGACAGGTGTCCTAAGCCGACGGCTGGAATCCCAACAGTTGCCTGGTGACGTGGCTCACCGCGCCCTCTAGCGTGCGACAGACGACTGATACCGGTCGTACCCGCACGTGGACAGGGAGATGCCGTATGAGTCCCAGCCTCGTCCGAGGTAGACGCGTCCTGCCGGTGGCGGCGGTCCTCGCCCTGCTGACCGCGGCCGCCTTGACCACCTCCGCACCGTCGGCGAGCGGCGAGCGGTCGCTGGCCACCAGCACCCCCACCGGCCCGATGGAGCTGCCCGCCGAGTGGATGACCGCGCAGCGGCTCAGCGACGGCAGCACCGACCTGTCCGCCGCCAAGTACGCCCGGGCCCGGGGCGAGGCGAACCAGCTCGCCGCACACACCCGCAACGTCTACCGGCACCTCGCCGAGCAGGAGTGGAACTTCTTCGGCCCGAGCAACATCGGCGGCCGGGTGGTGGACATCGCCGTCGACCCGCAGGTGCCCGACCAGGTCTTCATCGCCGCCGCGTCCGGCGGCGTCTGGCGCTCCGGCGACGCGGGGGCGACCTTCGAGCCCGCCTGGCCGGACACCTGGCAGCAGAGCATGGGCGCGGTCGCGATGACCACCGACGGGGTGCTCTTCGCCGGGACCGGCGAGGCCCAGCCGGGTGGCGGCTCGATCACCTTCGGCGGCGACGGGATCTACCGCTCCCGGGACCGCGGCAGGACCTGGCAGCACGTCGGCCTGGCGGACAGCCACGCCATCGCCCGGTTCGCCATCGACCCGAGTGACCAGGACCGGATCTTCGCCGCGGCCGCCGGCAACCTCTTCGTCCCCGGCGGCGAGCGGGGCGTCTACCTCTCCGACGACGGCGGCGACAGCTGGCGGCAGGTGCTCGCCCCGCCGAACCCGACCACCGGCGCCACCGAGGTGCTGATCGACCCGAGCAACCCGTCCCGGGTGTACGCGGCGATGTGGGACCACCTGCGCGAGCCACACCAGCGCACCTACGGCGGCCCCGGCTCCAGCCTGTGGCGCTCCGACGACGGCGGCCAGACCTGGCAGCGGCTGACCAACGGCCTGCCCACCGACGCCGACCAGGGCCGCTGGGGCCTCGCCCTGGCGCCGAGCAACCCCGACCGGCTGTACGCGTACGTCGGCACCGCGCTGGGCCCGTTCCGCGCCTTCTACCGCTCCGACGACGGCGGTGACTCCTGGACGCAGACCCCGGTCAACGCCAACCAGGCGTCCCAGTCCACCTTCAGCTGGTGGTTCGGCAAGCTGTGGGTCGACCCCGCCAACGCCGAGCACGTCTTCCTCGCCGGGGTGAACCTGCGCCGCTCCACCGACGGCGGGCAGAGCTTCGGCAACGTCGGCGGTGTGCACGCCGACCAGCACGTGATGCGCTGGGACCCGAAGGTCCCGGGCCGGGCCTACCTGGGCAACGACGGCGGCTTCTACCGCTCGGAGAGCAACGGGGTCAGCAACTGGGTCAAGTCGACCTACGAGCCGTACACCCAGTTCTACACGGTGGACGTGGCGCAGACCGACCCGGCGCTCAAGGTCGGCGGCGCCCAGGACAACGGCTGCAACCGCGGCTACAACGGCCCGGGCGGCCCGTGGAACGCCATCGGCTGCGGCGACGGCCTCCAGGTGATCATCCACCCGGAGAACCCGAACATCGTCTTCGGCTGCAGCCAGTACGGCTCCTGCTACCGCTCGGCGACCGCCGGCGGCAGCCCGCGCCAGTCGATCGGCGCGGGTCAGACCACCTCCGACCGGCGCAACTGGCTCACCCCGCTGCAGTTCGACCCGAGCGACCCGGACGTCATGTACTACGCCGGAAACGTCGTCAACCGGTCCACCGACAACGGCCGCACCTGGACGGCGATCAGCCCCGACCTCACCGGCGGCGGCCCGAACGACCCGAACGGCTACCCGTGGGGCACCATCACCACGATCGCGGCGGCGCCCACCGACGGCAACAAGCTGTACGTCGGCACCGACGACGGCAAGCTGTGGTGGACCGACAACCTCGGGCAGAGCTGGAACGAGGTCGACCCGGGTCAGCTGCCCGGCACCTGGGTGACCCGGGTGGCGGTGCACCCGACGGACGCGAACATCGCCTACGCCACGTTCTCGGCGTTCCGCTCCGGCAGCGACCGCCCGCACGTGATGGTGACCCGCGACGGCGGCCGTACCTGGACCGACATCGGCCGGGGGCTACCCGACGCGCCGGTCAACTCGGTGGTGCCGACCTCCGACGGGCTGCTGCTGGTCGGCACGGACGTCGGGGTGTTCGTCTCGACGTGGAACGGCGGCGGGTGGGCCGCGCTCGGCGCGGACCTGCCGGAGGCGGCCGTGATGTACCTGCGCTACCACGAGCCGACCCGGCAGCTGACCGCGGCGACGTTCGGCCGGGGCATCTACGACCTCACCGTGCCGCGCTGCCCCGCGGCGTCGACCAAGCTGCCGCTGCGGGACCCGGGCGTCGGCGTGGTCGGCGCGCTGGCCTCGTGCCGGGCGGGTTGATCCGCTAGCCGCGAGCGGGGGTGTGGACAGCGTCGTCCACACCCCCGCTCGCGGCTGCGCGCCGGTTGCCGTGCGCCGCCGGGCTACCGGGTGGCAGCGGGCGGGCGGTGCGGCCCCCACCGGCCACGCACGATGGTGACCAGCACGCCCAGCGCCACCAGTTGGAGGGCGGCGGTCACGGCGACCAGCAGCGGCACCGACGTCTCGTACAGCCCGCCGGCCAGCGCGCCACCGGCCGCGGCGGCGACCCCGACGACGGCGCCGAACACCCCGTACGCGGTGGCCCGCCGGCCCGGCCCGACCAGGTCCGCCACTGTCGCCTTGAGCGTCGACTCCTGCACGCCCAGCACCGCGCCCCAGAGCACCACGCCCGCCACCGCCATCCCGACGGTGGCCGAGAAGGCCAGCGCGGGCACGAGCGCGGCCACCACCGGCAGGACCACCAGCACGACCGCGCCGTACCGGTCGTACGCCCAGCCGGTGGCCACCGCGGCCAACGCGTCGACGACCATCGCCGCGGCGTACAACACGGGCACCGCCGAGGCGGGGAGCAGTCCCGCCGCGACGAGGTGGAAGGAGAGCACGCCGAACGTGGCGAACCCGGTCATGGTGAGCCCCGCGAACCCGGCGTACGCCCAGAACCGGCCCGGCAGCCGGGCGACCTCGGTGGCGCCCGGCACCCGCCGCGACGTCCGCTCCCCCGGCCCGGCAGGCGTGGCGGGCTCGTAGCGGACCGGCCGGGGGACCTGGACCCGCAACCACCCCACCAGCGCCAGGGCGAGTGCCCCGGGCACCGCGAGGACGAGCAGCGCGGGGCGGTAGTCGTCCCCGGTGGCCGCCAGCACACTGGCCACCGCGAGCGGCCCCACCAGCGCGCCGGCCTGGTCCAGCGCCTCGTGCACGGCGAACCCGCGACCGCGCCCGGTCACCGCCGCGGCGTGCGACAGCAGGGTGTCCTTCGCGGGCTGCCGGACGGCCTTGCCGACCCGCTCGGCGACGATCAGCGCGCACGCCACCCAGAGCACCGAGGTCAACCCGAGCAGCGGCACGCTGACGACGGTGAGCCCGTACCCGGCGATGGCCCACGCCCAGAACCGCCCGGTCCGGTCCGCCAGCGGCCCGGACACCAGCCGGAGCACCAGCGCGGCCGCCTCGCCGACGCCGGTGACCACGCCCACCACGAGGGCGCTGGCGCCCAGGTGGGCGAGGAACGGCCCGGTGATGGAGCGGGCGCCCTCGTAGACGACGTCGGCCAGCATCGCCACCACGCCGAACCAGATCACGAATCGCCACGCCGACAGCCGCCCGGCCGGGCCGGCCGGCCCGGCCGGCCCGGCGCCGGCCGGGCGTCCCGGACCCTGTGCCATGCCTCTGAGTCTCCGACCTGCCGACCGCCGCCACGGCGCCTTCGCCCGGCGCCGGCCGCCGGGTCGCACAAATCGGTGTTAACGGACGACGGCCCCGGTTCTTGACTACCGTAGGTGCCGAGCCGATCAGCGGAGAGCTGCCCAGCCGTGTGGCCGGACGGCCCAGGCGTGCTGGGCCGGCGCGGACACCCGAGGGCTGGAGGCGGTACCTATGACCATGGAAGCGGAGCGCGTACTGCGCGAGGAGGAGGTCGGCCAGCTGGCCGAGCTCGCCGCCCAGCTGCGGGTGGACGCGATCAGGTGCAGCACGAAGGCCGGGTCCGGGCACCCGACGTCGAGCCTGTCCGCCGCGGACCTGCTCGCCGTGCTGATCTCCCGGCACCTGCGCTACGACTGGGCGGATCCGGGCAACCGCGGCAACGACCACCTGATCTTTTCCAAGGGTCACGCCTCGCCGCTGCTGTACGCGGTCTTCAAGGCCGTCGGCGCGATCACCGACCAGGAACTGGTCGACACCTACCGGCAGTTCGGCTCACGGCTGGAGGGCCACCCCACGCCGGCGCTGCCCTGGGTCGACGTCGCCACCGGTTCGCTCGGCCAGGGGCTGCCGGTCGGGGTCGGCATCGCGCTGGCCGGCCAGCACCTCGACCGGCTGCCGGTGCACGTCTGGGTGCTCTGCGGGGACAGCGAGACGGCCGAGGGCTCGATCTGGGAGGCGCTGGACAAGGCCGGCCACTACGGGCTGCGCAACCTGACCGCGATCGTCGACGTGAACCGGTTCGGGCAGCGCGGTGAGACCGAGCTGGAATGGGACCTGGACACCTACCGGCGCCGGGTCGAGGCGTTCGGCTGCCGGGCGATCGTCATCGACGGCCACGACCTGGTCGCCATCGACGACGCGCTGGGCCGGGCCCGGCAGGCGACCGGCCCCACCGTGGTGCTCGCCCGCACGCTCAAGGGCAAGGGGGTGGCCGACATCGAGGACCAGCCGGGTTGGCACGGCAAGCCGATCAAGCCGGAGCAGGCCGAGCAGGCGGTCGAGGCCCTCGGCGGGGTACGCCAGATCCGGGTCACCGGGCCGCGACCCGAACCGGTCACCCCCGCCCCCGCCCCCGACCGCCGGCCGCCCGAGCTGCCGCGGTACGACAAGGGGGCGAAGGTCGCCACCCGCAACGCCTACGGGGACGCGCTGCGCGCGCTGGGCTCCCGGGCGGACGTGGTCGCCCTGGACGGCGAGGTCAGCGACTCCACCCGGTCCGACCGATTCGCCGAGGCCCACCCCGACCGGTTCTTCGAGATGTTCATCTCCGAACAGCAGATGGTCGCGGCGGCGGTCGGGCTCCAGGTGCGCGGCTACCGGCCCTTCGCCTCGACCTTCGCGGCGTTCCTCTCCCGCGCGTACGACTTCATCCGGATGGCCGCCATCTCCCGCGCCGACATCGCGCTGTGCGGCTCGCACGCCGGGGTGGAGATCGGGGCGGACGGCCCCTCGCAGATGGGGCTGGAGGACCTGGCCGCCATGCGCGCCATCCACGGCTCGACAGTGCTCTACCCGAGCGACGCCGTGTCCTGCGCCGCACTCGTCGCGCAGATGGTCAACTGCACGGGGATCACCTACCTGCGCACCACCCGGGGCGGGCACCCGGTGCTCTACGACAACGACGAGACCTTCCCGATCGGCGGCAGCAAGCTGCTGCGCGGCGGCGGGCACGACCACGTCGCACTGATCGGCGCCGGGGTGACCGCGCACAACTGCCTCGCCGCCGCGGACCAGCTGGCCGGCGAGGGGATCGAGGCCCGGGTCATCGACCTGTACTCGGTCAAGCCGCTGGACTCCGAGCGGCTGCTCGACGCCGCCCGGGACACCGGCGGCCGGCTGGTGGTCGTCGAGGACCACTACCCGGAGGGTGGCCTCGGCTCGGCCGTGCTGGAGGCGCTGGCCGACCTCGCCGTACCGGCGCAGGTGTGCCGGCTGGCGGTCCGCGGAATGCCCACCTCCGGGACCCCCACCGAGCTGATGGACCAGGCCGGTATCGGCGTGAGCGCCATCGTCACCGCCACCCGCGCCCTGCTCGCCCGGACCAGCTGACCCTCCCCCACCGGACCGACGGCCGGTGGATTCCTGGTCGGCCGGCGGGCAGCGGTAGCGTGACGGGGGACACGATCACCACCCGCCGCCGACGCGGTGTCGGCGGCAGGTGATGTGGTGACGCTGGCGACATGGACGGCGGACCGGGGGGAATGAGTCATGCAGACCCGCACTGATCTCATCGAGGATCTGATGGGGCGGTTCCCGCACGTGCCGCGGGAAGCGGTGATCAAGGAAGACCTGCTGCGCGGGGGCATGGCGTTCGACGACTCGGCGCTGACCGACAACGAGGGCGGCGAGGTCAAGCCGAAGTCGTACTTCATCTTCTCCTTCGATCACCGGACCCTGCCCGAGCTGGGCACCGCGGCGCTGCGCCGGCCGCCGGAGGAGATCGTGCTCAGCGGCGGCCCGTACGGGCTGCGCCGCACGGTCGTCTCGGTGCGGGTCAACCCCGACTCGCCGTACCGGGTCAAGGACAGCGGTGACGGGGTGCTGCGGCTGTTCCTGGACGACCGCCCGATCGCCGACGTCGGCCTGCCGCCGATGCCGGAGTACTACCGCCACACGCTGGCCAACGGCAAGTCGGTGATGGAGGTGGCCCCGACCATCCAGTGGGGCTACCTGATCTACCTGACCGTGTTCCGGGTCTGCCAGTACTTCGGCGCCAAGGAGGAGTGCCAGTACTGCGACATCAACCACAACTGGCGCCAGCACAAGGCGGCCAAACGCCCGTACACCGGGGTGAAGCCGGTCGACGAGGTGCTGGAGGCGATGGAGATCATCGACCGGTACGACACGCTCGGCGCCTCGCGGGCGTACACGCTGACCGGCGGTAGCGTCACCTCCACCGTCGAGGGGCTCGGCGAGGCCGACTTCTACGGCCGGTACGCCAAGGCGATCGAGGAGCGGTTCCCCGGCCGGTGGATCGGCAAGGTGGTCGCCCAGGCGCTGCCGAAGGCGGACGTGCAGCGCTTCCACGACTACGGCATCCGCATCTACCACCCCAACTACGAGGTCTGGGACAAGCGGCTGTTCGAGCTGTACTGCCCCGGCAAGGAGCGGTACGTCGGCCGCGAGGAGTGGCACCGCCGGATCCTCGACTCGGCCGAGGTCTTCGGCCCCCGCAACGTGATCCCCAACTTCGTCGCGGGCGTCGAGATGGCCGCGCCGTTCGGCTTCACCAGCGTCGACGAGGCGATCGCCTCGACCGCCGAGGGGCTGGAGTTCTTCATGTCCCGCGGCATCACGCCGCGGTTCACCACCTGGTGCCCGGAGCCAACCACCCCGCTGGGCCGCACCAACCCGCAGGGCGCCCCGCTGGAGTACCACATCCGGCTGCTGGAGGTGTACCGGGCGACGATGGAGGCGCACGGCCTGTCCAGCCCGCCCGGGTACGGCCCGGCCGGCCCCGGCAACGCGGTCTTCTCGGTCAGTTCGTTCATGGACAGCCTGCCCGCCGAGCCCGACCAGGCCGCCCAGCCGGCGTAGGCCGGCCGGCCGGTCCCCGCCCAGCCGGGTAGCTTCGCGGCGACCCGGGCGGCCGGCGGGGTCCGGCGCCGCCGCGACCCGGGCGGGTGACGGTGACCGCCGCCCGCCCGGGCCAGGATGTTCAGCGGGTGAGCTTGTACAGCTCGCCGCCCCGGGCGTAGTACATGACGCCGGTGGCGTCCATGGTCCACACGTCGGTGATGCCGGTGACCAGCTTCTCCACCGCCAGCGTCGTCGGGTCCACACAGGCGACGGTGGTCGAGAAGTTGCCGCAGACCGCGCCGTCCGGCGCGACCGCCAGGTGGTCGCTGCGCCAGACGTGGTCGACGTTCCAGTCGAAGGGCTCCACCTCGACGGTGTTGACCACCGTCCGGCTCGCCGGGTCGAACTCGAAGAGCGTGCCGACGGTCGACCCCCAGACCCGGCCGTCCGGCGCGACGATCAGTCGGGTGATCGCCTTGGCGCCCGAGATCGCCGGGCCCTCCCAGACCTTCGTCGCGGTCGCCGGATCCCAGAGGAAGAGCTTCGCCTCGGTCTGGGTCGGCGCGATGCCCAGGCCGCCCCAGATCCCGGTGCCGCCGAGCACCAGGTTCCCGACCGTGGCCAGCGCGGTCACGCTCTGCTGCGGTACGACGTCGCGGTGCACCTCCTTGGCCCCGGTGACCGGGTCGACCAGGGCGAGCGCCCCGCCGAGCTGGCCGTACTCGGGGATGGTGCCGAACGCGATCCGGTCGCCGACGCCGGTGATGGCGAACGGCCGGTCCTGGTGGTCGGTGCGCAGCGTGGCGAACTGGCGCGGGTTGGTGCCGCGCAGGATCGGCTTGGTCGGGTCCAGCTCGAACAGGTTCGCCCCGGGGTAGACGCCGGCGTAGATCTTGCCTTGGTAGGAGAGCAGGCCCTCGGCCTGGCCCAGCGCGCTGGCGTTCTCGGCGAAGGCGCCGGTGGCCGGGTCGTAGGAGGTGATCCCACCGCTGGGGTAGGCGCTGGACCAGATCCTGCCGTCCGGGCCGGCTTCGAGCGTCTGCAACTGGGCGGGCAGGCCCGGGACCGGCACGGTCACCACCTTCTTCGCCCCGGTCATCGGGTTGAAGTAGTACATCTTGCCGCTGAGGTCGATGGTGACGAGGGTGCGGCCGCGCCACTCGGGTCCACCGAGGTGGGTCCAGCCGAACCCGCGGGACGTGCCGTACCCGGTGAAGGCGGTCGGGGTGAGCGTCCGGGTCTTCAGGTTGTACGCCATCAGCCGGGCCGAGGTCGAGGCGAAGTAGACGTTGCCGTCGTCGTCCGGGGTGGAGAAGTCCAGCCCGCGGCCGTTGCCCAGCTCGGCGATCCACTCGCCGGTGGTCAGGTCGTGCACGAGCACCCGGTTGCTGTTGGTCACCCGGGCGAAGAGCGTCTTCTGGTGGACGTCGAGGTCGTAGACGAACTGCTCGGCGCGGTACTGCTCGGGCAGCGGGATCTCCCGCCGGGCCCCGGACTCGACGTCGATCTCGACCACCCGGGCGACCGTGCCCAGACCGGTGTAGATCTTGCCGTTGGCCACGCTGATGCTGCGCACGTACTGCTCACCGGGCCAGACCTGGCCGTAGTCGCGCACCGCTCCGGTGCGGTGGTCGACGGAGTAGACCTTGCCGGTGGGGAAGGTGCCGACGAAGACCCGCTTCCCGTCGTTCGCCAGACGCCAGGTCGCCGTCTCCCCCGGCGCCGGCGACCCCAGGTCCTCCACGTGGTCGGCGCCGGGGCGGTAGCGGAACAGCTTGCTGTCGGCCCCGATGTACGCGGTGCCGTCCGGGGTGACGGTGCCGCCCCACGAGCCGCCCGCGCCGGGCAGCGGCAGGGTCCGGACCACCGTCGCGGTGCGGGTGTCGATGACGTTGAGCGCGCCGGTGGTGCCACGCGCCACGGCGTACGCGTAGTCGCCGGCCGGGGTGGAGCCGAAGGTGGCACCGTAGATGGCCAGGTTGTGGTGCGGTACGCCGACCAGGGTCTCGGTCGCCGCGTCGGCGAGCGCGGGGGTGGCGGGTACGGCTGTGGCGGCGACCAGGGTCGCCAGGATCGCGATCGGCGCCAGGCGGCGCCGTCCAGTGAACGGCATAGGCATCCCTTCTCCGATTACGGTCGCCACCGTAAATCTGGATACATCGAAGGTCAACCGTGTAGGGCGAGCCGAAACCTCGCCTGGCTCCCCGGCAGGGGTTGCCCCACTGGGCCGGGGAGGTTACGGCTGCAGCCCTTATCGGCTAGCGATTCCTCGCGGAGCCGGCGGCAGCGGCGATGGCGGATGGTCAGCGGGTGGGCTGCCGACCCTGGTCCCGGCCAGGTGCCCGGCGCTTCTCCGGGTCGGCCGGGGTGCGGCGCAGGCGGAGCAGAGCGGCGCCGGCGGACAGGGCGAGCAGCACCAGAGCGACCGCCGCGACCGTCCCCGGGCCGAGCTCGGCCAGCCAACCGCTGATCGTGGTCTGGATCGCGCCGGCCGCGTCGATGACCGGGTCGTCCACACCGCCGGCGCCGGCGAAGAGTCGGATCTCGTACCAGCCGTACCAGGCCACGTAGCAGCCGGTGAGCACGAGGAGCAGGCCTGCGAGGCGGCCGAGCAGCGGTGCGGCGCGGCGGGTGCGGCGTACCAGGGACTCCCGGGCCAGCGCGACGGCCAGCGCGGCGATCCCGACCGCGAGTCCCATGCCCAGCGCGTACGCCAGGAACAGGCCGACGCCGGAGAGGGCGGACCCGGCGCGGAAGCCGGCGACCACGACGGCCAGGAACGGGCCGATGGTGCAGCCGAGCGAGGCGATGGCGTAGGCCGCGCCGAACAGCGCCATCGAGGTGAACCGCCGTCGGACCGCCGGCCCGGTGGCCAGTCGGGGCGCGAAGGTGGGCAACTGCCGGCCGGCCAGCAGCCAGCCCCCGGCGGCCACCAGGGCGAGCCCGATCAGTATCGACACCCACGGCAGCCGCCGGGCCACGGCGTCCGCCGCCGGCGCGGCGAGCAGTCCGAACGTGCCGAACACCGCGACGAAACCGACGGTCATCGCGCCGGTGAGCGCGAGCGCCCGGCCGATCGGGGCGAACGGTGCCCGGGCCGCCGCCGGACCGTCGCCCAGGACCAGCACCGACAGGTACGCGGGCAGGAGCGCGAACCCGCACGGATTCACCGCGGCCAGCAGGCCGGCACCCAGCGCGAGACCGTACGGGGCGTCCGGCATGCTCAGCTCAGCCCGCTGACCCGGTTGCGCAGTTCCGGCTGCGACAGTGGACCCGAGTACACGACGGTGCCGGCGGAGTCCAGCAGCACATAGTGTTCCTGACTGGTGACCTTGAACCGGCGCCACACCTGGCCGTCGTCGTCGGAAAGATTGGGAAAGCCGTCGATGCCGGTGTCCCGGGCGAACCGCCGCATCGCCTCGTCGCCACTACCCAGCCCGGCGACACCGATCAGGTTGACCCGCGCCGCATTGTCCCGCTGCACGGCGGCCACCTCACCGGCCACCCCTCGGCACCGGCTGCACCACGCGGCCCAGAACCACAGCACCGCCGGCTTGCCGGCGAGGCTACTGCCCGCGAACGTCCCACCGTCGATCGTCCGCGCGCTGAACGAGATCGTCTCCGGAAGCGCACCCGCGGTCGCGCCGGGGCTCGGCGCCGCCGCGGTCGACGGTGCCGCGTCGACCGACGTGGCGGTCGCGCCGCTCGGGGCGACGGGCCGCTCCTCGGCACCGCCGCAGGCTGTGAGAGCGAGGACGGCGGCGGTGAGCAGCGTCGCGATCGGGACAGTGGCGGCACGGGCACCGGGCATGATCGGATGGTAGTCGGCCCATCCGCTCCACCGTCCTTACCGACCGGTTACGGAACGGAGCCGGACGCGCGGCCGGGCCGGGCGCGGAGCAGGTCGCCTCCGCACCCGGCCCGGAGTTCGCTACAGCTCCCTGACCCGGACGTTGCGGATCTCGATCAGGTCGTTCGTGCCGTGGTTCTGCAACCCGACGAACCCGCTGAGGAACTGGCGCAGGTCGGTCGGCGGGTCGCCCTGGCGGGACGACGCCTTGCCCGGCGTGTTGTCGAACTCGTTGATCACGACCCCGTTGCGGGTGATCGTGTAGTGCTGCCCGACCACCCGGATCTCGTAGTCGTTCCACTGGCCCTTCGGCGTCACCCCGGCCTGGTCCAGCCCGACCGGGTCGAAGTTGTAGATCGACCCGGTCTTCTGCGGCTCACCGGTGGGCCCGTCGTAGATCTGGATCTCGTGACCGCAGTAGATCGCCACCCACGCCTGGGAACTGCGGGCCGAGCCGACCGTGCCGCAACTGTCGGCCGGTCGTTCCTCCAGCGGCGTGCGCGGGTCCGGGAACCGGACGAACGCGCCGCTGTTGGCGTACGTGGTGCCGGTGGACACGTCCCGGAACTGCAACCGCAGCGAGAAGTCGGCGAACTCCTGCTTGGCGTACCAGAGCATGCCGAGCCCGCCGGAGCTGCGGATCGAGCCGTCCGGCTGGAGCGTGAACGATCCGCCGGGCGCCTGCCGCCAGTCGGCCAACGACTGCGCGCTGCCGTCGAAGATCGGCTGGTAGCCGGGGACCTTGCCGATCGGCGACTGCGCCGCGGCCCGGTTCAGCGTGGCCGCCTCGCGGTTGTCGAGGACGCCGGCCTTGCGCAGGTCGCCCACCACAGCGGCGACGTGGCTGACGAACTGGCCGTGGTTGGCCCAGTTGCGCTCGTCGTCGATCAGGTCGTTGACCGTGCAGTCGCCGCCCACCCCGTGGTTGGCCACCCCGGTGTCGGTGTCGAGCATCCGCACCGTGGTGCGGGTGTCCGGCGCCGCGCACCCGACCACCACCTGGACCTTGCCGGTGGCCACCTCGCCGTCGGCGTAGGTCACCTTGACCGTCGCCTGGTAGGTGCCGTAGTCGGCGTACGTGTGGGTGGGGTTGGCCTCGCGGGACGGCGCGCTGCCGTCACCGAAGTTCCATTCCCAGGCCACGCCGCCGGCCTTGGCGCTGGAGAAGGCGATGGTCTTCGGGTTGCTCTGCGCGACCGCCCGCGCGGTCGCGTGGTTCGGGTTCGGCGTCGCCGGCCCGCCCTGGTAGGCGACCCGGATCAGCTTCTGGTTGGCGTGCAGGCTGAAGAAGCCGCCGGCGTAGTCGAGCAGGTACAGCGCGCCGTCCGGACCGAACTTCGCGTCCATCCAGGACTGGAGCTGGGTGCCGCCGCTGCCCGAGCGGATGATGCTGCGCAGGTCCTCGGCGAACGCCGGCGGTCCGTGGCTGTCGACCTTGCTCTTGTCGACGGTCACCGCGACCCGGTTGTTGGCGTTGGACTGGTCACCGATGAACCACTTGTCGTCCCAGTACTCCGGCCACGCCACGCCGCTGTCGACGTCGACGTTCTCCCGCTGGTACGTCGGGCCGTCCATGATGGCCTGCCCGCCGCCCTTGAGGTACGGCTGGGTGAAGGTCTCGTCGCCGACCTGGTACGTCGGCAGCCCGCTGCCGTCGGTGCGCTTCGGGAAGACCGGGCCGCCACCCTGGGGCGAGTACCAGATCATGTTGTCCCGGGCCGGCGGGATGTTCACCAGACCGGTGTTGCGCGGCGAGGTGTTCTTCAGGTTGTCGCAGTCGTACCAGCCGGTGAGCACGGTGGCGTCGGTGTTGCTGCGGTCCCGGTAGGGCTGCCGGTTGCCCATGCAGTACGGCCAGCCCTGGTTGCCGGCGGAGGTGATGATGGTGGCCGTCTCGTACTTCGCCGGGCCCAGCTCCGGGCTCGGGGCGCCGGCGTCCGGGCCGACCCAGGCGGCGGTCAGCCAGTCGTTGACCGGGTCCCAGGCGATCCGGGCGATGTTCCGCACGCCCATCACGTAGATCTCCGGGCGGGTCTTGCCGCCGCCCTCCTCGTTGCCGGTGAACAGGTTGCCCGGCGGGATGGTGTATGTGCCGTCGGGCTCCGGGTGGATCCGGAGGATCTTGCCGTTCAGGTCGTTGGTGTTGCCGGAGGTACGGCGGGCGTCCTGGAACGACACGCCCTGGTACTCCTGCGTCCAGTTGTTGCCGGAGTAGCCGTTCGAGCCACCGGAGGAGTTGCTGTCACCGGTGCCGATGTAGAGGTTGCCGGACTCGTCGAAGGTCATGCCGCCACCGGCGTGGCAGCAGCTGTGGATCTGCGTGTCCCAGTGCAGCAGGTCCTTGCGGGTGCTCTGGTCGATGGCCTGCTTGGCGGCGTCGTAGGTGAACCGGGACACCGTCCGCTGACCGATCCGCTTGACCCGGTCGATCGACTCGTGCGGCATCCAGTAGACGTACACCCAGCCGTTCTGCGCGAACTTCGGGTCCAGCGTGATGCCGACCAGACCCTCCTCGTTCTTGACCAGTTCGCTGCCGCTGCCCCGGTTGCCCATCACAGCCAGCGTGGTGAGCAGCTTGACCTGCTTGGTCTTCGGGTCCCACTGGTGGATGGTGCCGCAGCCGAGGCCGACCTTCGGGTCGTCCCAGCTGACCACCGGCCCGGACGGGCAGGCCGCCTTGCCGATGTAGAACAGCGTGCCGTCCGGCGCGATGGTCAGGCCGTGCGGCTCGCCGATCTGGTCGAGCTGGCCCGGCTGGTTGGTGGCGGTCAGCCGCTCGATCCGGTAGTTCGACGCGATGGTCGCCTGGCAGTCGCCGCGGACCAGGCCGGCGGTCCACCGGATGGCGCCGAGCAGGTGGCTGCGGAACTGCTTGTCGGTGGTGTAGCTGGCCTCGGTGCGGCCCATGCCGGTGTAGAAGGACCGGCCGCCGTCGTAGTCCTGGCACCAGGAGATCGGGTGGAAGGCGCCGTTGCCGCTCAGGCCCGGGTTGTAGGTGCCCTCCT
Organism: Micromonospora sp. S4605; assembly: GCF_003176715.1. Lineage (NCBI taxonomy): Bacteria > Bacillati > Actinomycetota > Actinomycetes > Micromonosporales > Micromonosporaceae > Micromonospora > Micromonospora sp. S4605. The sequence continues at coordinate 38,337 of NZ_QGSW01000180.1, read as the reverse complement.
CGACCTGGGCGACGGTGTGCACCCGGCCGACCGGGCTCGGGTCCCAGTTGATCCACTGGTCGGACCGCTTCATGGTCAGCGGCAGGCCCTCGTTGGCCGGGTGCTGCCGGTCGGTGAGGTCGACCACGGCCTCCTGCACCGTGCTGTCCGGCGGCGGGCCGGCGTCCGGGCCGATCAGCCACAGCTCGGCCAGTTGCACCAGCGGCTCGCCACTGTTCGCGGTGACGTTGAGCCGGTAGTGCTGGTAGGCCTTGTCGTTGGTGAAGCTGAACTGCCGGGTCTGGAACCGCTGCGGGAAGGTCTCGTTGCTGCGGGTGTCCAGGTCGGTCCAGGAGTTGCCGTCCTCGGAGCCCTGCAGGGTCCAGTTCTTCGGGTCCCGGCCGGGGAAGTCGTTGGCCGAGGTGAGCGCGTACCGGCTGACCACCACCGGCTTGGCCAGCTTCACCGCGAGCCAGCCGGTCGGGTTGAAGGTCAGCCACTTGGTGCCGGTCGAGCCGTCGATCGCCTTCGCGGCCGTCTCGTTCGGCGGGTTCTCGGCGCTCGCCGTGGCGCTGACCGGCTTCTCGGCGTTCGGCAGGCCGGCCGCCGGCCGGGTGCCGATCAGCCCGGTGAACCAGGCCGAGCTGGGCTGGGCGCGGGCCGCGTCGTGCACGCCGAGGAAGCCGCCACCGCCCTTGATGTACGCCTGGAACGCCGCCTCCTGGGCGTCGTTCAGGGCGACCCCGTTGGCGGACAGGAACACCACGGCCCGGTACCGGGCCAGGTTGCCGACGGTGAACACGCCCGGGTCGGCGGAGGCGTCGACGGCGAAGCCGTGCTCGCCGCCCAGGTCCCGGATCGCGTCGACGGCCTTGCCGACCGGGTCGTCCTGCTGGTCGACCGGGCCGTGGAAGACCAGCAGCTTCACTGCCGCGGCCTCGGCTGCGGCGGCCTGCACGGGTGCCGGGGCGGCGGCCTGCGCGGGCAGGGCCAGCAGCCCGAGCGCCAGCACGGCGCTCGCGGCGAGCGCGCCGGTGCGCCGTACGACCCGGCGGGTGGGTGGTGGGGAGGCTGTGACGTCGACGGGTGGGCATCCGACCCATCTGGACAGCCGGGAGCGGTGCTGAGCCATCTCGACTCCTTCACAGGTGAGGTGTGGCGGAGGTGCGTTGTCCGAGCGGTTCGAGCAGGAGGCGGTGCGGTCGGGGTTGGCGGGCGCGGACCACGGCGGTGGCACGCTCCGGTGGCGGCTGCCGGTCCGTTCAGCTCCGGACGGACCGGCAGCCACCGGCCCTCGTCGGCGGCGCGGCGGCCGCCGGCGTCACTTGTGCTGGTGCTGCCCGGCGGCGGTGTCCGCGCCGGTGGTGGCGCCGGCCGCGGTGCCGCCGGCCGGGTGGGAGTGGTCGTGGCCGGGCGGCATGTTCCCGTTCTCGTCCAGGACGTGCAGCATCGTCGACATGCCGCCGTCGGAGTGGAACTGCATGTGGCAGTGCAGCATCCAGTGGCCCGGGCCCACCGAGTCGCCGGCGGTCACCGTGACGCCGAACGAGTCGCCGGGGCCGAGCGGCTTGTTGTCGATGGCCTGGACGAGATCGGCGAAGGGTTCCCCGTTGGGCAGCACCCCGGTGCGGTTGTCCGCCCAGGCGTGCCCGTGCAGGTGGAAGGTGTGCATGTCGTTGCCGATGCCGACGACGATGAACTCCACCTTCTCGCCCTTGCGGGCGACCAGGCAGGTCGGTCCCGGCTGCGGTTGCTGCGCGTCGCAGGTGTCGGCGGCGGCGCCCCGGCGCAGGTTGATGCTCTGCCGGTCACCGAAGACCACTGTGTAGGTGCGGTCGGGCTTCGGGTCGCCGGGCCGGCGGACCACCAGCCCGCCGAAGAGCCCCGCGCCCAGGCCCTGGGTGCCGTGCGGGCCACCCACCACGTGGTCGTGGTACCACCAGTGGCCGGCCGTGCCCGGCGCGCCGGTCTTCTTGTTGCGCTGCTGGGCGAACCAGGTGTACGTGCGCGACTCGCCGGGCGGGACGAACGAGCCGGACTGCACAGTGCCGTCGGAGAGCTGGGTGTACTTGACCCCGTGCACGTGCAGCGAGACGCCGAGCGGGTGCGCCGGGTCGGTCCGTAGCTGCTCCAGGGTGGCCGCGGGCACCTGGTTGTGCACCGTGATGGCGAGGCACTCGCCCTCGGTCATCTCGATGGTGGGGCCCGGGTAGGAGGCGGTCTGCGGGGTGAGGCCGTAGCCGAGTCGGACCTGGGTGCCGTCCTTGGGCAGCTCCACCGCGTACAGCTGCATGGTGCGGTCCGGCTTGGCGCAGCCCTCCGGCCGCTCGGCGAAGAACGACCCGGTGCGGGCGGCCGCCAGGCCGCCAGCACCGACCAGGGTGAGCAGCACGGTGGCCGCCACCACCAGCAGCCGGCGGGTGCTGGAGCGGGGGCGGCGCGGCTCGCCGCCCCGGTCGTCGCCGGTCACGCCGCCGTCAACCGGCGGTGGCGGTTCGTCTTCGACCAGCCGCCAGGCGCTCACCGTTCACCCCGCAGGTCGACGATCCGCTGGTAGCTGCGCTCGGCGGCGCCCAGCGAGCCGGGCGGGTTCGGCTGGGCGTTCGGCGCGGTGTCCTGCTCCCACAGGTAGGTGAACCGGCCACCGCCGTCGAGTTCGGTGAAGAACTCGGCGAACGGGATGGTGCCGGCGCCGAACTCCACGTCCAGGTAGGAGTTGCCCTGCTGCGGGTCGGGCAGCGGGACGCCGTCCTTGACGTGGAACAGCGGGAATCGGTGCGGGTGGGCCTTGACGTAGTCCACCGGGCGGAACCCCGGGTACTTGCGGGCGCCGCCGTACGCCCACAGGATGTCCAGCTCCAGGAACACGTACCGGGGGTCGGTGAGTTCCAGGAACAGGTCGTACAGCCGCACGTCGGGCCGGTCGAGCGCGAAGCTGAACTCGATGGTGTGGTTGTGCTGGTAGAGCTTGATGCCACGGGCCGCGGCGGCGGCGCCCCAGGTGTTGAACTCGGCGGCGGCGGCCTGGTAGCCGGCGATGGTGCGGTTGCCGGTGGGCGCCGACGCGGTGCCGATGGCCGGCATGCCGAGCGTCTCGGCGACGTCCAGCTCCCACTCCAGGTTGTTCCGGAAGTCACCCAGCCCGCGGTGGCTGCCGGCCGCCTTCAGCCCGTTGTCGTCGAGCAGCTGGCGGATCTGCGCCGGCGTGATCGGGCCGACCGCGCCCTGGCTGTAGCCGGCGAACTCCACCTCCCGGTAGCCGATCCGGGACAGCTCCTCGAACACGGCAGCGAAGCCGAACTGCGCGATCTTGTCGCGGACGCTGTAGAGCTGGATGCCCAGGTGCCCGCGCGGCACCAGGTGCCCGTTCGAGGCGCCGCCGGCTGCCGCGGCGGGCAGCGCGCCGGCGAGGCTGGCGGCGCCGACCGCGACGGTGGAGCCGGCGAGGCCCCGCAGCAGCGCCCGGCGGTCGATCCTGTGTTTCGCCATGGTTGGTTCCCTTCGCTCGTCAGCAGCAGCTGGTCGAGGTGGCAGAGGACGGCGCGCCGCCGGGGCAGCACGGGGACAGCGGCGCGATCCGTACGTCGCGGAAGCTCACGACGTCGCCGGTGCCGTGGTTCTGCAGGCCGATGTAGCCGCTGGCGTGCTGACGCCCGGCGCCGCCGGGGTCGTCGGCCCGGGGCGGGCTGAACACCGCGTCCGGGGTGTTGACGTATTCGTTGATCAGCTCGCCGTTGCGGAACACCGAGTAGTGCTGGCCCACCACCCGGATCTCGTAGTCGTTCCAGGTGCCCTTCGGGGTGACCCGCGCGCCGTCCAGGTCGACCCGGTCGAAGCCGTACACCGAGCCGCTCTTGTACTGGTCACCGTCGGGCCGGTCGTAGATCTGCAGCTCGTGGCCGTACTTGATGGCCACCCACTCGGGCCGGGACTCGGCGGGGTGCCCGTGCACGTTCGGGAAGCGGACGAAGACCCCGCTGTTGGCCCGGCCGGTGCCCGGCGCGTCGTCCCGCCACCGCAGCTTCAGCGAGAAGTCGCCGTACTCCGCGGTGGGCAGCCAGAGCATGCCCAGGCCGGGAACGGCGCGGCTGGTGATCGACCCGTCGGCGTTGCGGGTGAACCCACCCGCCCCGACGTGCTCCCACCGGTTGAACGAGGCCGCCGAGGAGTCCAGCAGCGGGCGGTAGCCGCTCTTCTGGTCCGGCTTGCCGACACCGGAGCGGGCGGCGGCGCTGACCAGGCGGCCGTGCTCCTTGTGGTCGATCACGCCCAGGTGGTGCAGGTGCTCGGCGATCTCGGTGACGTGCTTGACGAACTGGCCGTGGTTCGGCCACTCGCGCTCGTCCTCGATGGCGTTGTTGATCGTGCAGGCGCCCTCGACGACCCGGTTCGGCACGCCGCTGTCCACGGTGCCGAGCCAGACCGTCGGCCGGGTGTCCGGCACCGGGCAGCCCGGCTCCCCGCTGGCCACGACGGTGAAGGTCACCGACGCGGTGCCCGAGGTGTTGCCGGCCTTGTCGGTGGCCCGGTAGCTGACGGTGTGCGCGCCGGGCCGGTTCACCGTCACCGGCGCGGTGTAGCGGGCGTACGGCTGTCCGTCGAGGGAGTACTCGATCCGGTCGACGCCGGAGCCGGCGTCGGCGGCGGTGAGGATCACCGTGGCGCTGCCCAGGTAGGCGCCGTCGTCGTCGAGCTGGCCGGAGAGCGCGGCCGTGACGGTCGGCGGGGTGGTGTCCGGCGCCGGCGGGTCGACCACGGTGAAGGACACCGACTGCGGCGTCGAGGTGTTGCCCGCCTTGTCGGTGGCCCGGTAGCTCAGCGTGTGCGCGCCGACCTGGTTGACCGTCACCGGCGCGGTGTAGGTCGCGTACGGCTGCCCGTCGAGGGAGTACTCGATCCGGTCGACGCCGGTGCCGGCGTCGGTGGCCGACACGGTGACGGTGGCGGAGCCGACGTACGCCCCGGCGTCGTCCCGCTGGCCGCTCACCGTGGCGGTCGCCGTGGGGGGCGTGGTGTCCGGCGCCGGCGGCCGCACCACCGTGAACGACACCGACTGCGGCGTCGAGGTGTTGCCCGCCTTGTCGGTGGCCCGGTAGCTGACCGTGTGCTGCCCCGGCTCGCCGACCGTGACCGGCGCGGAGTACGCGGCGTAGGCGGCCCCGTCGAGCGAGTACTCGATCCGGTCGACGCCCGACTCGCTGTCGGTGGCCGACAGGGTCACCGTCGCCGACCCCACGTACGCCCCGGAGTCGTCCCGCTGCCCGGTCACCGCCGCGGTCACCGCCGGCGGCGTGGTGTCCGGCGCCGGCGGCCGCACCACGGTGAACGACACCGACTGCGCCGCCGAGGTGTTGCCGGCCTTGTCGGTGGCCCGGTAGCTCAGCGTGTGCTGGCCGAGTTGGTCGACAGTCACCGGCGCCGAGTAGGCGGCGTACGGCTGCCCGTCGAGGGAGTACTCGATCCGGTCGACGCCGGAGTCCTCGTCGGTGGCGGACAGGGTGACCGTCGCCGACTCCAGGTACGCCCCGGTGTCGTCCCGCTCCCCCGCCACCGCTGCGGTGACGGTCGGCGGGGTGGTGTCCGGTGTCGGCGGCTCGACCACGGTGAACGACACCGACTGCGCCGCCGAGGTGTTCCCCGACCTGTCTGTCGCCCGGTAGCTCACCGTGTGCTGGCCGACCCCGTCGACCGTCACCGGCGCCGAGTACGCCACGTACGCCCCGCCGTCCAGCGAGTACTCCACCCGGGCGACGCCCGACTCGGTGTCGGTGGCCGACAGCGTCACCGTCGCCGCGCCCACGTACGCCCCGGCGTCGTCCCGCTGCCCGGTCACCGCGGCCGTCACGGTCGGCGGCGTGGTGTCCGGGGCGGGCGGCTCCACCACGGTGAACGACACCGACTGCGGCGTGGAGGTGTTGCCCGCCTGGTCGGTGGCCCGGTAGCTGAGCGTGTGCTGGCCCGGCTGGTTGACCGTCACCGCCGCGGTGTAGGTGCCGTAGGTGCCGCCGTCGAGGGAGTACTCGACCCGGTCGACGCCGGAGCCCTCATCGGTGGCGGAGAGCGTCACGGTCGCCGCCCCCAGGTAGGCGCCGTTGTCGTCCCGCTCGCCCGACACCGTCGCGGACGCGGTCGGCGGGGTGGTGTCCGAGCTGCCGCCGGTGACGACCAGGAGGCCGGCCATCCCGCCGTGGCCCGGGATCGCGCAGAAGTACCGGTAGGTGCCGGGCGAGAGCACCACGTCCACGGTCCACCGGCCACCGTTGGCGTCCGTCGGGTCGGCCAGGATGTTCACGTCGACGTCGCTGTTGTACGCCGGGTTGGTGGTGTCGAAGGTCAGGGTGTGCTGCATGCCGGTGGTGTTGCCGGTAGCGGCACTGTTCTCGAACACCAGCGTCGCCGGCCCGGCCACGGCGGTGGTGGGCGCCGACAGGTACGACAGGAAGTTGTCGCCGGCGGTCCAGGTGAGCACCTGGGCCTGCAGCTGGCGCGGCGCCTCGCTGCCGGCGGTCGACCGTCCCGCGTCCAGCGGGCGCGCGGTCGCCGGCGCGGCGGCCAGCCCGGCGGTCAGCGTCAGCAGGACCGCCGTGGCGACCGCGGTGATCGATCTGCGGAGCCGGCCCCGGGGGCGCCGGCCGGGCGGTGAGTACCCGTTCATGGATGCCTCTCTCACGGTCCAAGAACTCTTCTGATCGACGTATGTCGTTGCGCTGCCGGTCCGCGCGCCCCCTCCCCGGGCCGCACGAGATCCCCGGCCGTGACCCGATGTCACGGTCGTCCTGAGTTGTGTGGGGGTCTGCCTGGGTCAGCGGGCGAGCCGGATCGCCCGCGGCGCCAGACACGGTTCCGCGTCGGAGCTGACGGGGTGTGGGTCGAGAAGGGACGGGCATCGGTCAAGCCACGGCGCTTGCGCGCCGGGGCGCCTGCGTGGGGCGCCGACCCGGGGTGCCATCCCTGGTCCTAGCCGTGGCCGCCGGACGTGTTGCGCCGCCCTCGGCCTCGATCGAGAGTCACCGTGCCGTCGGTTCATCTCGCTGGAACATATCGATGTGTCCCAACACTACTAACTTGCCATCGACGTGTCCAGACCTTTCGCTGACGTCGTCGGTACTTTTCTCCAGACAGACGAAAGTGCGTAGCGTGTCAACCCACGACGGCGTTACATGCCCCGTCCGTCCTTCGCGGACCGGCCGTCCGGCGACCGTGGATCGAGGGCGGAACGACATCGGCCGGCGGCACCCGAGGGTGCCGCCGGCCGATCGGGATACAGCTGTCGTGGTGCGCCGGTCAGGACCGGGCGGGACGGGCCCGACGCCGTGGCCGAGCCGGGGGCCGGGGTCGGGCTCGGCTCAGCACCAGCCGTTGACCGGGCCGTTCACGCCGGTCCACAGGTACGCGTCGGAGACCCAGCTGCCGTCGGTGAGCCGGTCCCACAGGGCGGTGGCGCCGTACCGACCGGTGTGCGTGGTGCCGTTCGCCGAGCAGGAGATGCTCACCGTGGCGCCGTCGGCGACCGACCCCAGTACGGCGTAGCCGGTGCCCGGGCCGGCCCGGCGGGTCAACGTGCCGCCGCCGTTGGCGTCCACCACCGCCTGGGTGAGGCCCAGGGCGCCGTAGTTGTAGAGCGAACCGCCGGCGCCGACCCACGCCGAGCCGTGCCGCGCCCCGCCCTGGTAGGCCGCCGCGCCGTTGCCGAACACCCACTTGCCGATGTCGTGCCCGGCGATCGGCACGTACGCCCCGTTCTGCCGCAGTCCGAAGTGGACGTGCCGGCCGTAGGCGGCCCCGCCGCAGGTGACGTCGGTGCCGGTGTAACCGAGGTACGCCCCCTGGCCGACCGCCGCGCCGTTGACCGAGATGCTGCTCCACAGGTGGTAGTAGTCGGTGGAGTAACCCCGGTCGTGGATCACCCGGATCCAGCCCTGGCACATGGTGTACGCGGTGCCGGCCCGCGCGGCCCGGACCACCTGGTCGCCTCCGGCGAGGTCGACCGAGCTGTACGGCGACTCGCTGCCGCCCCAGCCGTGCGGGCCGCCGCCGAGCGTCCAGGTCTGCCCGACGGCGAACGGCAGGGCCATCCCGGTGCGGTAGTCGCCACCGGCGTACATCGGGCTCGGCGCGGTGCCGAAGACGGCCTTCTCCGCGGCGCTGACCAGCGGCGACTCGGCGGCCAACGCGGCGAAGCCGGGCTCGCCGTCGAACGCCACCCGCCAGGCGCCGGCCCTGCCGTGGGCCACGAAGACCGCGCCGACCGGGTGCGCGTCCTCGGTCCGCGGGGCGACCGCGACGGCCGTGCCGAACGCCCAGCGGCCGTCCCGCCGGGTGACCGTGATCCGGGTGTCGGGCCGGTCGGCGACCACCGCCCCGGCCACCCGGGCCTGCCCCAGCAGCTTCGCGGTCACCGCCGCCTCGACCGTGCCGCCGGCCGGTGCCGCCACGGCGGTGTGCACAGTGGCGGTCAGGACCAGGCCCGCCGTGGCCAGCGTCGCGGTGGCGACGCCGGCCCATCGTCGTGGGTTCATCATTGCCAACCCCTTTTCATAGAAGGTTGTCGCTGCACGATGAGCCGACGATAGGTAACCGATCGAAGGATGTCTACGTCATGCGTCGGGTGCGGTGAAGGTATGTTTCGGCTACCGGCCGGCTCACCGTCCCGCCGGGCGTCGCCCCCTGGTCGAGACGCCCGACCCGGTCGACTGCCCGAAGGTGGGGCCGTCCTGGGCGCCGTACCGCTGGTGGCGCTGCCGCACCGGGCCGGCTGGACCCGGCCTTCCCGGCGGAGGGTCAGCCGGGCGGGCGACCGGATCGGACCGTCGGCGAGCGGCGGTCGACCCGGCCGGCGCGCAGCAGCCAGCGCCAGCGCGGAAGCTCCGCGGCCACCGTCGCCAGGGCCAGCGCCGCCACGGCGATCGCGACGCCGCGCGGCCACGCCACCCACGCCGACCAGACGGCCGCGACCAGTTGCAGCAGCACCAGGGCGATGGTGACCACGCCGGGCACCGGAACCAGCACGTGGGGCTTGTCGCCAGGGGTCGCGAAGACGGTCGGCAGCCCCACGAGCACCACCACCGCGGCGATCGCCAGCGGCACCGAGTGCCCGGCGAGCGCCCACGGCGTCGCCACCCAGGCGATCAGCTCGGTGCCGAAGCGCAACGCGGAGGCCAGCCCGGGACGGTTCGGCGAGCTCAACTCGGTCACCGGGCGAGTATGGCCGCCGCCCGCCACCGCAATCCACCCGAGCACCGGGACGCCCGCTCGGCTCCCGGTCACGCCGTGCGGTCGCCCGAACCGCTCCGGCCGCGGGCACGTGCCCGCGGCCGGAGCGGGCGGCGTCAGAGGGTACGGGCGAGCCGGTCGGCGAGGATCCTGGTGAACCGCGACGGGTCGGCCAGTTCCCCACCCTCGGCGAGCAGCGCGATGCCGTAGAGCAGCTCGGCCGTCTCCTTCAGCGACTCCTCGGTGCCGCCCTGCTCGTGCGCCTTGCGCAGGCCGGCGACCAGCGGGTGCCCCGGGTTGAGTTCGAGGATGCGCTTCACCGCCGGCACCTCGTGCCCCATCGCCCGGTACATCTTCTCCAGCGTCGGGGTGATGTCGTGGGCGTCGCCGACCACGCAGGCCGGCGAGGTGGTCAGCCGGGACGACAGGCGTACCTCCTTGACGCTGTCGGCCAGCGCCTCGCCCATCCAGGTGAGCAGGTCGGCGTAGTCCTGGCGCTGCCGCTCCCGCTCCGCCTCGGCCTCCTTCTTCTCCTCCTCGGTGTCCAGGTCCACCTGGCCCTTGGCGATGGAGCGCAGGGTGCGGCCGTCGTACTGGCCGACCCGCTCGACCCAGACCTCGTCGACCGGGTCGGTGAGCAGCAGCACCTCGTAGCCCTTGGCCCGGAACGCCTCCATGTGCGGCGAGTTCTCGATCATGCTGCGCGACTCGCCGGTGGCGTAGTAGATGTCGCTCTGACCGTCCTTCATCCGGGCGACGTAGCCGGCGAGGTCGGTCAGCTCGGCCGGGTCGTTGGTGGAGGCGACCGACAGGATCTCCAGGAGGGTCTCCTGGTTCTCCAGGTCGTCGATCAGGCCCTCCTTGACCACGGCGCCGAACTCGCTCCAGAAGGTCCGGTAGCGCTCGGCGTGGTTGGCCTTCAGGTCCTTGACCGTGGCGAGGATCTTCCGCACCAGCCGGCGCCGGACGACCTGGATCTGCCGGTCCTGCTGGAGGATCTCCCGGGAGATGTTCAGCGACAGGTCGTGCGCGTCCACCACGCCCTTGACGAAGCGCAGGTAGTTCGGGGTGAGCGCCTCGCAGTCGTCCATGATGAAGACGCGCTTGACGTAGAGCTGCACGCCGCGGCGGCCCTGCGGGGAGAACAGGTCCAGCGGCGCGTGGGAGGGGATGAAGAGCAGGGCCTCGTACTCGAAGGTCCCCTCACCCTTCATGTGCACGATCTCCAGCGGGTCGGCCCAGTCGTGGCTGACGTGCTTGTAGAACTCGTGGTACTCGGCGTCGTCGACCTCGTCGCGGGACCGCGCCCAGAGCGCCTTCATCGAGTTGAGCGTCTGCACCTCGCTGGTGGTGTCGCCCTCGGCGCCGGTCCGCTCCACGGTCATCCGGATCGGCCAGGCGATGAAGTCCGAGTACCGCTTGACGATCTCCCGGATCGTCCACTCGGCGGTGTAGTCGTGCAGGTTGTCGTCGGCGTCCGCGGGCTTGAGGTGCAGGGTGACCGAGGTGCCCTGCGGCGCGGAGTCCACCGGCTCCACGGTGTAGGTACCCTCGCCGGTGGACTCCCAGCGGGTGCCCCCGGACTCGCCCGCCTTGCGGGTGGTCAGCCGCACCCGGTCGGCGACCATGAAGGCGGCGTAGAAGCCGACCCCGAACTGCCCGATCAGTTCCTGCTTGGCGCCCGCGTCCGCCGACTCGCGCAGCTTGCGCAGCAGCTCCGCGGTGCCGGACTTGGCGATCGTGCCGATCACCTCGATCACCTCGTCACGGGACATGCCGATGCCGTTGTCCCGGACGGTCAGCGTCCGCGCCGCCTTGTCGACCTCGATCTCGATGTGCAGGTCGTCGGTGTCGACGACGAGGTCCTTGTCGACCAGCGCCGCCAGGCGCAGCTTGTCCAGCGCGTCGGAGGCGTTCGAGATCAGCTCCCGCAGGAAGACGTCCTTGTTCGAGTAGATCGAGTGGACCATCAGCTGGAGCAGCTGACGCGCCTCGGCCTGGAACTCCAACGTTTCGGCCCGGTCGGTCACACCGTGTCCTTTCTTCTCGCGCCCATGGGGGTTCGCGGAAAGGATACGAGCCGTCGCCGATCGCACCCGCCGGGTAGTCCGGGGACCGACACCCGCACCGGGGACGCCGGCCCACGGCAGGACACGTATTGACAACTGTCGACGTCAGCGCGACCCTGACGAGAGAGCGCTCTCTCACTCGCCCCGGGCACAGCACACACCACCACTTCTGGCCAGGGAGCTCCGATGCCTTTTCGGCGGCGGCGGAGGGGTTAGCATCTGTTGGTCCGTTGGTCGTCACTAGCGCTCATAGGTGGGCTGTAGTGGCGTGGTGAACTTGAAGGGGTGGGCGGCGGCCACGGGATTTCGTACGCGACTGCGAGGCGGCGCTACGAGTCGGGGACGCTGCCCGTTCCTGCGAATCGGCTTGGTCGCCTGATCATCGTTGGGGAGCCTGTCATTGGTGCCGCTGCCGGTTCGGGACACACTGTGGTGTACGCGAGGGTGTCGTCGGCGAATCAGGAGCCGGACTTGGACCGGCAGGTCGCCCGGGTGGCGGTGTGGGCCACGGGCCAGAAGCTTGCCGTGGACCGGGTGGTGACCGAGGTCGGCTCGGCACTCGATGGGCATCGCCTGAAGTTTCTTGCCCTGCTGCGCGACCAGGCCGTGTCAACCATCGTGGTCGAGCACCGGGACCGGTTCGCTTGTTTCGGTGCCGAGTATGTCGAGGCGGCCCTGGTTGTGCAGGGTCGACGGTTGCTGGTGGTCGATCCGGCCGAGGTGGACGATGACCTGGTCGGTGACGTCACCGAGATCCTGATGTCGCTGTGCGCCCGCCTGTATGGGCGGCGTGCCGCGGTGGACTGCGCGCGCCGTGCCGTCGAGGCGGCCACCAAGGACGGGTCGGCGTGAAGACGGTCCAGGCGTACCGGTTCGCCCTCGATCTCACTGCGGGCCAGGAACGCGACGTATACGCGCACGCCGGGGCCGCGCGGGTCGCGCACAACTGGGCGCTGGCGCGAGTCAAGGCGGTCATGGATCAGCGGGCCGCCGAGCGCACCTACGGCCTCTCGGATGACCAGCTCACCCCCACCGTGTCGTGGACGCTGCCCGCCCTGCGGAAGGCGTGGAACGCCAGCAAGGAACAGGTCGCGCCGTGGTGGCGGGAGTGCTCGAAGGAGGCGTTCAACACCGGCTTGGACGCGTTGGCCCGCGCGTTGAGGAACTGGGTCGATTCCCGCAACGGCAAGCGCGCCGGGCGGCCGGTCGGGTTCCCGCGGTTCAAGTCCCGCCGCCGCAGCACTCCGTCCGTGCGGTTCACCACCGGCGTGATCCGGGTCGAGCCCGGTCGGATGCATGTGGTGCTGCCCCGGTTGGGCCGGTTGAAGCTGCATGAGTCGGCCCGCAAGCTCGCGCGCCGTCTGGACAACGGCACCGCCCGGATCATGTCCGCGACCGTGCGACGCGACGGCGGCAGGTGGCACGTGGCGTTCTGCGTCGAGGTCGAACGCGCCGAGCGGACCCCGGCCCGGCCGGACGCCGTGGTCGGCGTGGACGTCGGGATCAAGCACCTCGCAGTGCTGTCCACCGGCGAGCTGGTCGACAACCCGCGTCACCTGCTCGTCGCACAGGCCCAGCTCCGGGCGTTGAGCCGAACGCTGTCGCGAAAGATCGGTCCGGACCGGCGGACCGGACGCCGAGCGTCGAACCGGTGGCAGCGTGCCGCGAGCTGGCTCGGCCGCGCGCACGCCCGGGTGGCGAACCTGCGCCGCGACGGCCTGCACAAACTCACCACCCGACTCGCCCGCGAGTACGGCACGGTCGTGGTGGAAGACCTCAACGTGGCCGGCATGCTCGCCAACCGGCGGCTGGCCCGCCATATCGCCGACGCCGGGTTCGCGGAGATCCGCCGCCAGCTTGCCTACAAGACCGAATGGAACGGCGGTCGGCTGCTGGTAGCCGACCGCTGGTATCCGTCCTCGAAGACCTGCTCAGGCTGCGGCGCGGCGAAAGCCAAGCTGGCCCTTTCTGAGCGCGAGTATCACTGCCAGGCGTGCGGTCTGGTCATCGACCGGGACCGCAACGCCGCCCTGAACCTGGCCGCCCTGACGGCTGAGTTCGACACCGCCGGGAGTGGCCCGGTGGCAGCACGTGGAGCCGACCAGAAGACCCGCGTACGCGGGCAGGTGGCTGTGAAGCGTGAACCCGGCACGGCACTCGCCGGTCAGACCGGGACCGTCCCACCGCAAGGCGGGGCTACCAACCGTGTGCTCACCAGAGCGCACTAAAAGGTAACGGTTGCGGATCGTCGCCGGCAACGCCCGGGCGACCGGACCGAACGACAGCATCGCCCGCTGGTCCTGCCTGCACGCCGGGCACGTGCCGCCCTCGAAGAACTTCGTCACCTGCCCGGCCGGCACGATGCTGGAGTCGTACCTGGACTTCCCACAGTGCTGGAACGGCCGCGACCTGGACTCCCCCGACCACAAGAGCCACCTGGCGTACCCGGTGAACCAGGCCTGCCCGGCGACCCACCCGGTGCCGGTGCCGAAGCTGCGGCAGGTGCTGCGGTACCCGGTCAACGGTGATCCGGCGCGGCTCCGGCTCGCCTCCGGACCGGGCTACACCATGCACGGCGACTTCTTCAACGCGTGGCCGGTCGAGGAGATGGCCCGCCGGGTCCGGGACTGCATCCGCCCGGTGATCAAGTGCGGGGCGGACGGCCGACCACTCTGACCCACCGTCCAGCCCCGTGGGGAGCGGGCCCGACGGCACCCCGGGTCCGCTCCCCGCCCTGCGGGGAGGAGGCTGGATGCGCCCGGCCGTACCGTCCCTCCTCGTCGCTGTGGCGCTGCTCGTCGCGGGCTGCGCCGGCGACGCCGGACCCTCCGCGGCGGCACCGCGCCCGGCCGCGCCCGGCGGCGGCGCCGCAACGTCCTCCGGCGCCGTCGCGTCAGCCGGCACCACACCGGGCGGCACCGCGCCAGGCGGGCAGCACGCCGGGCGGCGCGGCGGGTGCGTTCAACCCGACCGACGTCGCCTGGCTCCAGCTGCACGTGGCGATGACCGACCGGATGCTCCCGGTGCTCGACGTGGTGCCGGCCGGGACCGGCGACCCGGCCTGGTGACTGCTGGCCGCGCGGCTCGGCACCGCCCACCGCGCCGACCTGGCCCGGTCCCGCCAACTGCTGGCCGACTCGGGCGCGCCGACGACCAACCCGCACGAGGGCCACGACATGCCCGGCATGGTCACCGCCGACGAACTCGCGACGCTCCGGGCCGCCACCGGTGTGCCGTTGCACCGGCTGCTCGCCCGCCACCTGCGCGCGTACCTGACGCAGCTGGCCCGGCTCGCCGCCGCCGAGCACCGCGCGGGCAGCCACCCGGCGACCACCGCCCTCGCCGCCGCGATCGCCCGGCAGAGCCGCTCCGAGCTCGCTCACCTCGACCGGCTCGACCACCCGGCCAGCCCCGGCCCGGCACGGTAGCGACAGCGCTGACGACAACCCGGCCCGGCAGGCGCCGGGCACGCCGGGCGCAACCCGCCCTGATGGTCGAACCGGCGGGCCGAGCACCGCCGCCGGCGCCAGCCGGCTGGCCGTGCTCAGGCGGCGAAACGGGCGGCCAGGTCGACGGTACGGCGGGCCGCCGCCACCATCGCCCGGTCGGCGAACCGGCCGTCCGGCAGCACCACGGTTCCGGAATCCCGGGTCTGCGCCTCGGCCACCGCGGCGAGTAGTTCCTCGGCCCGGGCCACCTCCCGCTCCGCCGGCCGGAACGCCTCGGCGATCACCGGGAGCTGGCGCGGGTGGATGGCCGCTCGACCGAGGAAGCCGAGCCGCCGGCCCCGGGCGCAGGAGGCGGCCAGACCGTCGGCGTCGGCCACGTTCGGGTACACCGACATCGCCGGCGGCGGCAGGCCGGCCGCGCGGGCCGCCACCACGATCCGGCCGCGCGGCCAGGTCAGCCCGTCCTCGTCGGTGACGCCCAGGTCGGAGCGGAGGTCGGCCTCGCCGAGCCCGATCGAGGCCACCGCGGGATGGGCCGTGGCGATGGCGTACGCGGACTCCACGCCGGCGGCCGACTCGACCAGCGGGTGCAGCGGCACGGCCACCCGGGCCGCGAGCGCGGTCACCGTGGCGGCCGACTCCACCTTGGGCAGCCGCAGTCCGGCCAGCCCCGGCCGCTCCGCGACGGCGGCCAGGTCGGCGTCGACGTCCGGGCCGGTCAGCTCGTTGACCCGGACCTGCACCGGCACCGGGTGCTCCCCGGCGAGGAACTCTGCCACCGCGTGCCGGGCGTACGCCTTGCGGCCGGCGACCACCGCGTCCTCCAGGTCGAGGATGACCGCGTCGGCGCCCGAGGCGACCGCCTTGGCGAACCGGTCCGGCCGGTCGCCGGGCACATAGAGCCAGGTGAGCAGCATTAGATCACCCCCTGCGCGCGCAGCTCGGCCAGCTCGGCGTCACCCAGGCCGAGGGCCCGCAGCACCGCGTCGGTGTCCTGGCCGTGCCGCCGCCCGGCGTGCCGGATCTCCCCCGGCGTGCCGGAGAGCCGGAACGGCACGTTCTGCATCCGCACCTCGCCCAACTCCTCGTCGGGCACCGTGCGGACGGTGCCCAGCGCCGCGTACTGCGGGTCGGCGAGGATGTCCCGAACGTCGTAGACCGGGGCCACCGCCGCCTGCGCCGCCTCGAATGCGGCCACCACCTCGTCCCGGTCCCGCTTCGCGACCCAGGCGCCCACGGCCGCGTCCAGTTCGTCGGCGTGCGCGGCCCGGCCGCTGCCGGTGGCGAACCACGGCTCGTCCACCAGCTCGGGGCGGCCGACCAGGCGCAGCACCCGCTCGGCGATGCTCTGCGCGCTGGTGGAGACGGCCACCCAGCGCCCGTCGGCGCAGCGGTACGTGTTGCGCGGGGCGTTGTTGTTGGACCGGTTGCCCAGCCGCGGCTGGACGTAGCCGAGCTGGTCGTACCAGGTGATCTGCGGGCCGAGCATCGCCATGATCGGCTCGATGATGGCCAGGTCGACCACCTGCCCGGCGCCGGTGAGGTCCCGGCCGCGCAGCGCCAGCATCACCGCGTAGGCGGCGGCCAGCGCGGTCACCGAGTCGGCCAGTCCGAACGGCGGCAGGGTCGGCGGCCCGTCCGGTTCGCCGGTGGCGGCGGCGAAGCCGCTCATCGCCTCGGCCAGGGTGCCGAAGCCGGGTCGCCGGGCGTACGGGCCGACCTGGCCGAAACCGCTGATCCGGGCGATCACCAGCCGGGGGTTGACCGCGTGCAGCTCGGCCGGGCCGAGGCCCCACCGCTCCAGGGTGCCGGGGCGGAAGTTCTCCACCAGCACGTCGGCGTCGGCGAGCAGCCGGCGCAGCAGTTCGGCGCCGCGCGGGTCGGCGAGGTTCAGGGTGACCGTGCGCTTGTTGCGCCCGAGCACCTTCCACCAGAGCCCGACGCCGTCCTTGGCCGGGCCGTGCCCGCGCGACGGGTCGGGCTTGGCCGGGTGCTCCACCTTGACCACGTCGGCGCCGAAGTCGCCGAGGAACGCCGCGGCGAGCGGCCCGGCGAAGAGGGTGGCCAGGTCGACCACCTTCACCCCGGCGAGCGGTCCGCTCCGGTCCGGTCCGGCGGCGCTGGTCACGGCGTTCCCTTCGTCGGGTCGACGGTGGCCAGGAAGACGTCCCCGTTGCCGAGCGCCCCGCCCGGCACCGCCCCGGCGGTGAGGCCGCTGACCAGCAGCCGGCCGTCGGCGCCGAGGGTGGCGTAGACGTTCTCCTCGCCGAAGGCGTCGGCGGCGTCGTCGCGGGCCGTGCCGTACTGGGCGGCGCCGAGCTGCCGGCCGCGCGAGTCCAGCCGCAGGGTCAGCACGTCCGCGCCGCCGACCGGCACGCCGAGGCCGCTGCCGGTGAAGCCGACCACGGCCACCGCCCCGTCGGGCAGCGCCACCACGTCGGCGCCACCGTCGGCGCCGGGTCCGCCGGTCACCGTCCGCCACCGCTGCCGGCCGGCCGCCGTGTACGCCACGGTCAGCACGTCGGTGCCGCCGGCGGTGGCCTCGCCGCCGACCGAGCCGGTGGCCACCACCGTGCCGGTCGAGCTGACCGCGACCCCGCCGAGCAGGTCGTCGCCCGCCCCACCGACCGACGTCGCCCAGCTGCGGGTGCCGGTGTGATCGAACCGGGCCAGCCAGCCGTCGGTGCCGCCGAGCGCGGTGGTGCCGGGCAGGCCGGCCGTGGTGCTGCCGGCCACGTACACGCCGTCGGCGTCGGCCGCCACCGCGTACGCCTTGTCCTCGCCGGCGCCGCCGACCTGGCGGCTCCAGGCGACCGATCCGTCCGGGGCGATCCGGGCCAGCACCGCGTCCTTGTCGCCGGCCGAAGCCGACCCGTCGAACGAGCCGCTGGTGTAGCCGGCGACGTAGGCGCCGCCGTCCGGGGCGGCGGCGACGGCGTAGAACCGGTCCGCCTTGGCCGGGTCGCCGGTCTGGGTCAGCCAGGCCCGCTGCCCGGTGGCGGTCAGCCGGGTCACGAACCCGTCGTCGGCGGGGCTGCCGGGGTGCCGGCCGTCGAGGTCGCCGCGGGTGTAGCCGGCCGCGACCACGCCGCCGTCGGCGAGCGGCACCACCCCGTAGAGCCGGTCGTTGGCCGGGGTGCCGAACTGGGTCGTCCACCGGGTGCCGGTGCCGTCGAGGCGGCTCACCACGGCGTCCAGCCCGCCCGCGTACGGCTGGCCGGCGACCGGGCCGGAGGCCGCGTACCCGAGGGTGGTGGCGCCGTCCGGGTGGGCGGCGACGCCGCCGGCCCAGTCGGTGCCCGGGCTGCCGTACGCCGGGCCGGGCAGCCCGGCCGGCGGGGTGACGCTCAGCGTGCCGGCGAGGTGCTTCAGCCCGGCCACGAAGGCCGGCCGCCAGACGTCCCAGTCGTGCCCTCCGTCGAGCACCCGGAACTCGGCGGCCACCCCGTCGGCGCGGCGCACCGTGTTGTAGAGGGTGGCCGCCTCGTAGTCCAGGTCGTGCACGGCGTCCGCCGGGTCCGGGTTGGCCCACTCGTCGTCGCCGACCGCGACGTACATCCGCACCGGGGACTCCGGGTCCAGCCCGGGCAGCAGCGCCGGGTAGTTCAGCCGCTGGTAGACCTCGTCGGAGAAGCGCTGCTCGCCGGAGCCGAAGGCGCCGAACTCGCGGGCCGACGAGTCGGCCGGCGGCAGCGGCCGGTACACCGCCGGGCTGAGCACCAGCGCGTTGGCGAACAGGTCGGGGTGGGCCAGCGCGTAGCGCAGCGCGCCCGCGCCGCCCATCGAGTAGCCGCCGACCAGCCGGGCGCCCCGGTGCGCGGCGGTGCGGTAGGTGGCGTCGACGTGCGTCACCAGGTTCCGGGTGAGGGCGGTCTCCACCGGCCGGCCCGGGTCGTCCGCGCCGGTGTACGCGGAGTCGACGTACCAGTTGCCCCGGCTGCTCCACGGCGCGTCGGGCAGCACGGCGATCACCGGCGGCACCTCCCCGTCGGCGATCAGCCGGTCCAGGTCGGCCTTCACCCGGGTCCACGCCGCCATGGTGTCGCCCCGGCCGTGCAGCAGGTACAGCACCGGGTAGCGGATGTCGCCGGCGGCGTCGTAGCCGTGCGGGAGGTAGACGGTGTAGTCGATGTCGCCGCCCAGCGCCGGTGACGGCGCCGTGGCGGTGGTCAGCGTGCCCGCGCGGAGCCGCTCCGCGGCGGCCGGCGCCGCGCCGGCCAGCCCGAGCGCGAGGAGCACGGCGGCCACGCCGCCGCCGATCCGCCAGCGTCTGCTCATCAGGTCACTCCTGTCCGGTCGAGAGGTCCGCGGCGCAGCGGAAGCCGACCTGCTCGGAGCGGGTCAGCCCGGCGCCGGTCAGCAGCAGCTTCACCGACACGTCCGGCGGCTGCGGGCCGCCGTCGAAGTACCAGTCCGAGCCCTCCGCGCGGTACGCGGCGCCGCCCTTGACGATGACGAACCGGGTCCGCCCGTCGGAGTGCTCGCTCTCGGTCAGGTTCCACACCAGCGGCTCCCGGCGGCGCAGCAGTCCCGCCTTGGCGGCCACCTGCCACTCGTCCTCGGTGGGCAGCCGCAGCCCGGCCCAGGCCGCGTACGCCCGGGCGTCGGCCAGGTCGACCCCGGTGACCGGGGCGTCGGCCGGCCCCTGCCCGGCGGTGAACCGCTCGGGGCGCGCCGGCCGGTAGCCGGTGGCGCGCAGGAACTCGGCGTACTGGCCGTGGGTGACCTCGTCGGTGGCGATGGCGAACCGGCCGAGCTGGACGTTGCGGCGCAGCGTGCCGGTGTGGTGCAGCCGCGGCGGCAGCGGCTTCCACTCGTCCACGTACGGGGTTTCCCCGTACAGCCCGGTCTCCCGCACCCGGTAGCGCACCAGCAGCTCCCGCCGGCCACCGTCAACGGCGACCATGCCCTCGGGCAGCTCGGCGCGCGGCGCCCACGGCGTGCGGGTCCGCACCGCGGCCCGGGCCGGGAAGGACGGGTCGCCGGCCGGGGCGGGGTGGGCCGGCACGGGCGCGTCGGTGGCGACCACCGCGGCGATCGCGCCGCCCGGCAGCGGGCCACCCACCGCCACCCGACCGTCCGGGGTCGGGGTGGCGGTCAGGTCGGCGCCGGTGACCAGGTCGACGAAGCGCCGGCCGGGACGCGGCTCGGTGACCAGCCACGGCCCGTCGTGGTCGCCGCCGCGGTTGGCCACCGTCCACAGCGGTACGCCCTGGTGCGTCCAGCGGGACGCGTACACCTGGCCGGTGCCCGGGTGGTCGGCGAGCGGGACCCAGTCCTCGGCGCGCAACCACGCGGCGTGGCTGGCCTGCACCCGGCGCATCGCCCGCAGCACCGCCCGGTCGCGGTCGTTCCAGCCGACCCAGACCCCGAAGACGCTCTCCCACACCAGCACCCCGACGCCGTTGAGCCAGGCGGAGTGCAGCTCGTCGAGGTGGTCGCGGTGCCAGCGGCGGGTGTGGTGCAGCACGTGCCGCCGCTCGAACCACTTGGCCCGCAGCACCCCGGGCACCGGCGAGTCGGCGAACCACTGCGCCCAGGACATCGCGTGGTCGGCGATCCGGGCCAGCGGCACCCGGCTCTCCCCTTCCAGCACCATCCCGGGCCGGACGGCGTCCAGCTCGCGGCGCAGCTCGTCGGCGCCCTCCTTGAGGGTGTCCAGGAAGATCCCGTCG
This sequence comes from Micromonospora sp. S4605, assembly GCF_003176715.1. Classification (NCBI taxonomy): domain Bacteria; kingdom Bacillati; phylum Actinomycetota; class Actinomycetes; order Micromonosporales; family Micromonosporaceae; genus Micromonospora; species Micromonospora sp. S4605. The sequence continues at coordinate 17,952 of NZ_QGSW01000180.1, read as the reverse complement.
ACGCCGAGCTTGCCGGCCAGCGCCGCGACCTCCTGCGCGTCGGTGCCGCCCTCCCGCCGGGTGCCGGTGTCCCAGGGGTTGTAGTCGACGAACACCCGCACCCCGCGGGCCTGGAAGGCGCGCACCACCTCGGGCAGCTCGGGCACGTCGCGGTACCAGTCGAACTGGTTGCGCTCGTCCAGCCCGATGACCGGGTACGCGTGCCAGAGCACCACGCCGTCGAAGCCGCCGAAGTCCCGGTCGGCCGCGTCGAGGAAGTCCTCGACGGTGAACACGCCGCGCTCGTGGTCGTAGAGCGTCTCGTCCCAGAGCCAGGCCAGGCACACGCTGAAGCAGTCGAGCGGGATCTCGTCGTAGTGCGCGCCGGTGTAGCCGAGCCGCGCCCGCGCGTCGGCGCGCCAGCGGGTGAGCTGGTCACGCCAGGTCGGCCAGTCCGCCGGGTCGTCCGGGGCGGCGAAGATCTTCGCCTCGTCCAGCGTGGTCAGGTCGGCGTCCCCGGCGAGCGGCACCTCGGTGGGCCGGTCGATCGGGCGCGGCACGTACGGGTTGAAACTCACGGGATCCCCCGGTATGTCGCGGTGTACAGAGCCTCGATGGCGGCCCGCTCGGGCAGCGCGGTCGACGCGCCGGGGCGCTGGGCGCAGGCGGCACCGGCGGCGCACGCCCAGCGCAGGATCGCGGTGACCGCGTCGGCGTCGACCGCGCCACCGCGTTCGGCCCAGCCGACGGCCAGCGCCCCGGTGAACGCGTCACCGGCGGCGGTGGTGTCCACCGCGTCGATGCGCGGCGCCGGAATCTCCAGCCGCACCCCGCCCCGGTCGGCGTACGCGGCGCCCCGCGCGCCGAGGGTCAGCACCACCCGCGGCACCAGCTCCAGCAGGGCGTCCAGCAGCGCCGGCGGCTCGTCGGCGAAGACCCCGGCGACGACCGCCGCCTCGTGTTCGTTGACCACCAGCACGTCGACCAGGTCGAGCAGCTCCGCCGGCAGCGGCGCGGCCGGCGCGGCGTTGAGCACCACGGTGGTGCCCTCGGCGCGGGCCAGCCCGGCGGCCGCGATCACGGTCGGCAGCGGCACCTCCAACTGGAGCAGCAGCACGTCGGCGGTGGCGATGGCGGCCCGGTCGTCGTCGTCCAGGTCGGTGAGTTCGCCGTTGGCGCCGGGGGCGACCACTATGAAGTTCTCCGCGTCGCGGTCGACCGCGATCAGCGCGACCCCGGACGGGCCGGGGACGGTGCGCAGGCCACGCACGTCCACGCCCGCCGCGACCAGGCTCGCCCGCAGCTGCGCGCCGAACTCGTCGTCGCCGACCGCACCGACGAAGCCGCAGGCCGCGCCGGCCCGGGCGGCGGCGACCGCCTGGTTGGCGCCCTTGCCGCCGGGCACGGTGCGGAAGTTCTCGCCGAGCACCGTCTCGCCGGGGCGGGGCAGCTGCGGCGCGGTCACCACCAGGTCGAGGTTGGTGCTGCCCACCACGACCACCTCGGCGGTCATCGCACACCTCCCGCCGCGCCCGTAGCCGAGCCGACGCCCGAACCCGGGACGACGCCCGAAGCCGGGCCAGCGGCCGAACCCGGATCGGCGGGCGCGGCCGGGGGCGGTCCGGCGAGCGCGGCGGTCCGGGTGGCCAGCTCGTCGAAGCCGATCCCGTCGAAACCGGCGATGCTGCTGGCCAGCCGGTTGCGCAGCGGGGCCACCCAGCGCTCCGGCAGCCCGGACGCCCCGGCGAGCGCACCGGTGACCGCGCCGACCGTGGCGCCGGTCGAGTCGGTGTCCCAACCCCCGCTGACCACCGCGCAGATGGACCGCTCCAGATCCCCCCGCCCGTACGCCAGCGCCGCCGCGACCAGCGCGGCGTTGTTACGGACGTGCACCCAGTGCAGGTGGCCGTGCCGGGCGTACAGCTCGTCCAGCACCGTCTCCCAGTCGTCGGTGGACGCGCCCAGCGTCCGCGCCTCGCGCACGGTCGCGGCGAACCGGCTGCCCGGCGGCAGCACCGCCTCGCCGGCGTCGAGCACCTCGTCCACGCCGGTGGCGACCGTCGCGGCGGCCGCCATCGCCGCCACCCAGACCGCCCCGTACGCGCCGGCGCGGACGTGGCTGACCGTGGCGTCGCGCCAGGCCAGCTCGGCGGCCCGGTCGGGGCGGCCGGGGTTGACCCAGCCGTACACGTCGGTGCGGATCTGCGCGCCGATCCACTCCCGGAACGGGTTGTGCCGCCGCGCGGTCGCCGGCGGCGCCAGCCCGAGCAGCAGGTTGCGGTAGGCGACCCGCTCGGCGGTGAAGACCCGCCCGCCGGGCAGCCAGTCCAGCCACGCCTGCGCCACGTCGGCGCTGGTGAAGTCCCGCCCGTGGGTCTCCAGCACGCGCAGCGCGAGCAGCGCGAAGTTCAGGTCGTCGTCCTCGGGCATGCCGGCGATGTTCTCGGCCAGGCTGGTCGGCGCGCTGCGCCGGTTCCACGGCCAGCGGGCGGCCACCTCGGCGGGCAGCCCGCGCGCGGTGAACCAGTCGCGCAGCGGCCACCGGCCGGTGGCGACGAGGATCTCCCGGATCCCGTGGCGGGGGATCTTCTCCACCGGCTTGCCGAGCAGGCAGCCCGCCGCCCGGCCCAGCCAGGCGCCGTGCAGCCGGTCGTACGCCACCGTGGTCGGCAGCGACCAGGTCGCCGGCCAGGTCGCCCGCAGGGCCGCCAGGTCGTCCGGCTCGTCGGCGGCGGCCGGGGCGGGCAGCGCGTCGGCGGCGTCCAGCAGCTCGACGGCGAGCGCCCGCAGCGCCGGTGACGCCGGGGCCGGCGAGGCCCCGCTGACCGGCGGGGTGAGGTCCCCGCCGGCCGCCGCCCACCGCTCGGCGAGCGGGCCGACGTCGCGGCCCTCGTCCCGGCTGGCCGCCAGTTCGTGCGGCAGCAGGTCCTCCGGCTGCACCCAGGTGATCCTCACCGGGTCGGCTCCCCACCCTGCGCTGACTCGCCGGTCAGCCCGGCGAAGCGTTCGGCCCGCTGGGTGAACCGGGCACGGTCGCGCTCGAAGACCTGGGTGGCCACCGCCGCGAGGACGCGGGCCGGCTCCACCAGGTCGGTCCGGGAGGCGGTGCCGACCGCGTCGGACCACTCGGCCGGCACCGCCGCCGCGCCGCCGAGCGCACCGGCGATCGCGCCGGCCATGGTGGCGGTGGAGTCGGCGTCCCGGCCGTAGTTCACCGCGCCGAGCACCGCCGGGCGGAACTCGCCGCCGGCCACCACCAGCATGCCGATGGCCACCGGAAGTTCCTCGATGGCGTGCAGCCGGCTGGGCCGGCGGGCGCCGAGCCCCGGGCTGCGGTACTCCTCCCCCACCGTGTCGTAGGGCGCCACCGCGGCCCGCAGCGCGGGGATCGCGGCCTTCCAGTCGTGGTGGCCCCGGGCCTCCTTGACGACCGCGTCGATCGCCGACCGGGTGCCGTCGCGGGCCAGGTCCAGGGCCGCGGTGACCACGTCCTCGACGCCCGCGCCGGGGGCCGCGGCGGCGGCGACCGCGGCGGCGAAGACCGCCGCGGCCTCCCGCCCGTAGCTGTGCTGGTGCGCCCCGGCGATCTCCACCGCCTCGGCGTACGCCCCGGCCGGGTCGCCCGCGTTGACGATCCCGACCGGGGCCATGTACATGGCCGCGCCGCAGTTGACGATGTTGCCGACGCCCGCCTCGCGCGGATCGGCGTGCGCGTGGTGCAGGCGGGTGACCAGCCACCGCTCGGCGGCCGCGAGCCGGTGGAAGGTCACCCCCTCGCGCTCCAGGTCCGGGATGTACACCACCCGCTCGATCAGGTCGGGGACGAGCAGCTCCACCACGTCGTACGCGTCGAGGTGGTCCCGCTTGGCCGCGTACGCCCGCACCAGCGCGTGGGTCATCAACGTGTCGTCGGTGATGTGCCCGTCGCCCTTGTGGTACGGCGCCAGTGGCCGCGCGGTGGCCCAGTCGGCGTGGTACGGGGGCACGATGCCCTCCACCCAGCCGCCGAAGCGGGCCCGGATCTGCTCCGGTAGTGCCGTCTCGGTGGCCCCGCCGAGGGCATCGCCCACGGCGGCGCCGACCAGACATCCGACCGACTTGTCGAGCAAGAGTGCCATCGTTACCTCAGAACCTGCTTGCCCCCGTCGACCAGCTGCGTGCCGAGCTGGTCCAGGGTGATCTTGTTGGCGAAGTACTGCTGCAGGGCCGGGGTGGCGTACTTGGTCTTCCACTCCGGGTACCCGTCGGCCATCTGGAACGGCGCGACGGTCAGGTCGGCCGCGCTGTCCGCGGCGACGTCCCAGCCCTGCTTGCCGCCGGTCAGCTTGACCAGCTCCTCGTTGGCCTGCTTGCCGGTGGGCACCAGCCAGTCACCCTTGGCCAGCGCGGCCATGTTGGTCGGGTTGAGGAAGTACTCCAGGAACTGCGCGGCCTGCTTCTTGGCCTTGGAGTCCTCGGCGATGGACAGCGTCTGCGGGTTCGCGGCCTGCTTGCTGGACAGCCCCTTGACCGGCGGCAGGGTCACCCACTCGAAGCCGGCCGGCGCCTGCTCGACCATCTGCTGACGCAGCGACACCGAGCCGGGCAGCATGGCGTACTTGCCGCCGAAGAAGCCGGGCAGGGTGTCCGCGCCGCTCATCCCGAGCGCCTCCGGGGAGGCCGACTTCGTCGTGTAGATCATGTCGTGGATCCGCTTCGGGACCTCCTTCTCCGCGTCGCCGACCTTGACCTCGGTCTTGCCGCCGTCGGTGTAGAAGAACTTCCCGTCGAAGTTGAGCGCCAGGTTCAGCACCCGGTTGGTCGGCGACTTCAGCGCCCACGCCACGCCGTACTGGCCGGGCTTGGTGAGCTTCTGCGCGTTGGCCTGGAACTCGTCCCAGGTCCAGCCACCGTCGGCCGGCGGTACCGCGACGCCGGCGGCGTCGAGCAGCTTCTTGTTGGCGATGACGACCTGCGACTCCAGCAGGAACGGCACGCCGGTGACCTTGCCGTCGTAGGTGACGGTGTCCCAGACGCCCTGGTCGATCTGGCCCTTCAGGTCGTCGGAGATCAGCCCGGACAGGTCGGTCAGGTAGCCCTGCTTGCTGAACTCACCGATCGCCGACGCCTCGTAGTGCACGATGTCCGGCGCGTCGCCGCCCTCGAACGAGGTGACCAGCTGGTCGTGGATCGAGTTCCAGTCACCCTGGACGTACTCGACCTGGATGTCCGGGTGCTCGGCGTTCCACTTGGCGACCAGGTCCTTGTTGGCCTGCAGCGACTCCTTCTGCCAGGCCAGGCTGAGGAAGCGCAGCTTGACCGGGCCGGATGTGGTCTCGTCGTCGCCGCCGTCGCCGCACGCGGTGAGCGCGCCGACGCCGACGACCGCGACCGCGGCGGCCGCGGCCAGTCGACGGAATCTGCTACGGAGCATGGGGGAATACCTCCTCGGTGGTGGATGGGGGTGGGTCAGCCCTTGACCGCGCCGGCGAGCGACCCGGACGAGAGCCGGCGTTGCATGAACGCGAAGAAGATCAGGCTGGGCAGGGTGGCCAGCAGCGAACCGGCCGCCAGCGGGCCCAGGCGGGCGGTGCCCTCGATGCCGACGAACCGGGCCAGCGCCACCGGCAGGGTGGCCAGCTCGGGCGTCTTGACCAGCACCAGGGCGAAGAAGAACTCGTTCCAGGCGGAGATGAACGAGAACAGCGCGGTGGCCACCACGCCGGGGGCGAGCAGCGGCAAGACCACCCGGCGCAGCACCTGCACCCGGCTGGCGCCGTCGACGGAGGCCGCCTCCTCCAGTTCGCGGGGGATGTTGCGGACGAAGCCCTGCAGCATCCAGAGCGCGAACGGCAGCGCCCACACCACGTAGATCAGCACCAGGCCGGCGTGCGTGTTGGCCAGCCCGACCTGCCGCAGCACCAGGAAGATCGGGATGATCAGCAGGACGAACGGGAAGAGCTGGGAGAGCAGCACCCAGCCCAGGGCCACGGTGCCGAGCTTCGAGCGGAACCGGGCCAGGGCGTACGAGGCGGGCAGCGCGACCAGCACGGTGAGCACCGACGAGGCGAGCGAGACCTGGAGGCTGTTCAGCGCCGCCCGGCCCAGCTCCTGCTCGGTGAAGGCCTGCACGAAGTTCTGCACCGTCGGGTTGTTCGGGATCAGCGTCGGGTGCAGCTGCACCAGTTCCCGGGGCGGCTTGAACGCCGTCGAGACCAGCCAGACCAGCGGGAACCCGAGGAAGATCAGGTAACCGGCGAGCGCCAGGTACTGCAGCGTCCGCCCGGTACGGCTCGACTTTCCGATCACGTCAGTTCGCCTCCCTCAGCCGGCGACGCAGGTAGACGGCGAGCAGCGCCACGATGATCACGACCATCACGTTGCCGAGCGCGGCGGCGTAGCCGTAGTTGCCGTAGCGGAACGCCTCCTCGTACGCGAAGAGCATCGGCAGCATCGTCTTGCCGCCCGGCCCGCCCGCGGTGAGCACGTAGACCAGCCCGAACGAGTTGAAGTTCCAGATGAAGTCCAGCGAGGTGATCGCCACGATCACCGGGGTCAGCGCGGGCAGTGTGACGTGCCGGAACCGGTGCCAGGCGCTGGCCCCGTCCACCGCGGCCGCCTCGTGCAGTTCGCGGGCCACTCCCTGCAGGCCGGCCAGCAGCACCACGGTGGTCTGCGGCATGCCCGCCCAGACGCCGACCAGGATCACGGCGGGCAGCGCGGTGCTGAAGTCGCCGAGCCAGTTGGTGCGCAGGCCGTCCGCGCCGACCCGGTGGAAGAACTCGTTCAGCAGGCCGGCGTCCGGGTGGTAGACCAGCTTCCACAGGATGCCGACCACGACCGGGGGCATCGCCCACGGCACCACGGCCAGCACCCGGGCCACGCCCCGGAAGCGCAACTGCTGGTTCAGCAGCAGCGCCAGGCCGAGGGCGAGCAGGAACTGCAGCACGGTCACCCCGAACGCCCAGAGCAGACCGATCTTGAACGAGTTCCAGAACAGCTCGTCGCCGAGCAGTTCGCGGTAGTTCGCCAGCCCGGTGAAGCTGACCTCGACGTTGCGCCCGGCCCGGGCGTCGGTGAAGCCCAGGTACATGCCGCGCAGCAGGGGGAAGACCGACAGCACCAGGATCGGCAGCAGCGACGGGAGCAGCAGCAGGTAGATCATGGTGCGGTCGGAGCGGGACCGGCCGCCCCGACCGGGCTTTCCGGCCCGGTCGACGTCCGGCCGCTCGGCCAACGTGGTCACCGGTTCACCTCCTCGTTCGCTACCGCGGGACTGGCTGGCTCACTGCCCGCCGGCACCGCCGCAGCGGCGGCCCGAGGGCCCGGCACGGCGGCCCGGCTGGAGGCGCGGACCGCGAGGCTGGGCGGCACCTGCTCGCGTCGGGGCGGCAGCGCCGGGTCGGCGATCCGGGAGAGCAGCAGCTCGGCGGCCCGGCGACCGCGTTCGGCCGAGCCGAGCGAGACGCTGGACAGCTGCGGGAACATCATCTGGGCCAGCTCGGTGTCGTCCATGCCGACCACTGCCACGTCCTCGGGCACCCGGCGCCCGGCGGCCAGCAGCGCGTGCAGCGCGCCGACCGCGATCAGGTCGTTGGCGCAGATCAGCGCGTCCGGGTGGGCCCGGGCGAGCAGCCGCTCGGCGGCGGCGCGGCCGGCCGCGTACTGGAAGTCGCCGACCTCGACCAGGCGCTCGTCGAGGTCGATGTCGTGCTCGGCCAGGGCGGCCCGGAAACCGGCGTCGCGGGCGGCGCCGGGGACGGTGTCCAGCGGGCCGTTGACGAACCCGATCCGGCGGCGGCCGGTGGCGACCAGGTGCTCCACCGCCAGCGCGACGCCCCGCCGCGAGTCGGTACGCACGTTGTCCACCGGCGCGTCGGCGCCGAGCTGGCCGATCACCACCACCGGCACCGGGCTGTCCACCAGGGCGGCGAGATGGTCGTCGGTGACCCGGATCGGCGAGAGGATCATGCCGTCGACGTAGCGGTTGGCCAGCCGCCGCAGCAGCGCTGTCTCGTTGTCGATCCGCCCGCCGGTGGCGTGCACCAGCAGTTGCCGCCCGGACGCGGCGACCACCGCCTCGATGGCCCGCATCATCGCCACGTACACCGGGTTGCCGATGTCCTCGACGGCGAGCGCGAGCAGGCCGGTGCGCTGGGACTGCAGGGAGCGGGCGATGGCGTTGGGCACGTAGCCGACCTCGGCGGCCGCGGCCCGCACCTTGCGGATGGTCTCCGGGCTGCCGCCGACGCCGTTGAGCACGCGCGAGGCGGAGGCGATGGAGACGCCGGCGCGGGCGGCGACCGTGTGGACGGTGGGCCGGCCGTCGGTCGACTCCTGTAAACGTTTACGACCCACGCCCGGCACCTCCACCTGTTTGCTGTAAACGTTTCCGGGAGTCTGCGCCGTGCTGCGCGCCAAGGTCAAGGGCTCGTTACGAAAACGTTTCCAACCGGGTGCCACGACAGCACCGACCGGCAGGTCGGCGCGGTGGGGGTGTCGACGCGGCGCCGACCGCCACCCCGCAACCTGGGATTCGGGGCTGGCGGATGCCGCCCGGTGGCACGGGGCTCAGGAGCCCCGGTTGCGCTCCTGGGCGAGCCGCTCGTCGAGCCGGCCCAACTCGTAGATGGCGTTCAAATTGGTGGGCAGCCGGGTCACGTTGTCCTCGACCGGCCCGGGCTCGGGCTCCGGTCCAGCGGCCGGCGCGGCGGGCACGGCGGCTGCGGCTGGCGCGACCCGGGGTCGGCCGCGACGCAGCAGCAACACCACCGGCACCGCCAGGGCACCGATCGCCATGCCGAGCACCATCCACTGGAGCCGGTCGTCGTCGGCCGGCACGGCGGGGCCCGCCAGCGGTGCCGGATCGTCGACCGTGGCGCTGCGCCCGTCCGGCCCGGGTAGCACGCCCTCCCGGCCACCCGGCCCCTGGCCGGCCCGCCCGGGCACCGGCACGCCGGGCGCCCCGGGGGCCGGCGCGGCGGCCGACGACGACGGGACGGCCGGCGCGGGCGTCGGCACGGCGGGGGCGGAGCCGCTCGGGGCGGGCGAGCCGCTCGGCGGCGGCGTGGTGCCACCGTCACCGCCGCCCAGCAGGCCGTCGACGACGTCACCGACGCCGCCGAGCAGCCCACCGACCAACCCGCCGGAACTCGACGACGACGGCGCGGGCGTCGGCGCGGGGGCCAGGGCGAGGGTCAGGGCGAGCGCGGCGACGGCAGGCATGGTTCACCTCGGAAGGGGTCGATATGTGAGCACCGTACCGCACTCCGCGTGTCCGTCGGGTGACGGCCCACAGCCGCCGGCCGGCGCGCACGGTCACGGGGGACGCCGCCGGCGGCGTCCCCCGTGGCGGGCGGAGCGATCAGGACGGCAGGCCGCCGACCTGGGTGTTGATCCACGACCGGATGGACGGCAGGTCGCCCTAGATCGAGGGGCCGGTGGCGCAGACCGAGTTGTTGTTGCCGGACCGGCTGGTGGCGCCGATCAGGTTCCACACCCCGTTGATCCGGCGCACCTGCGGACCGCCGGAGTCGCCGTAGCAGGCGCCGGAGTTGCCGTTGGTGTTGTTCGTGCAGATCTCGTACGGGCCGTTGATGCCGATGCAGCGGCTGTCCGACACGATCGAGGTGTCCAGCTCGTTCGCCACCGTCGGGGCGCCGCCGCAGCCGCGGGTCGGGCAGGTCTGGCCCCAGCCGATGATCCGGGTGGCCGTGCCGACCGCACCCGAGGTGGTCGGGATGGGCGCCGGCGCGTAGCTGACCGAGCTGGCCAGTTGCAGCAGCTTGACGTCGATCGTCGGGTGGTTGACCGCCCGGGCCACCCGGACCACCGTCCCGCCGCTGGTGCGGTTGACGCTGCCCACCCGCACCGAGGAGGGTGTCGAGCAGTGCCGGGCGGTGACCGCCCAGTTGGCCTTGATCAGGGTGCCGGTGCAGCCGGAGACGTAGACCATCCACGGGTAGTTCTCGGTGGCCGGCCGGCCGCCGACCACCAGCGGCGCCACGTCACCGTCGGCGTCCGCGCCGTCGGTCCAGGTGTACGTCCCGGCGACGGTGGCCGTCGACGCGGCCAGACCGCCGGCGAAGAGCTGGTTGACCCGGCTGGCCTCGGCCGAGCTGGGGTAGGCGTTGCGGCAGGAGACCGGGGCGCTGCTGCCGGACATCAGGTCGGAGCAGAGGCCGGTACGCCGGTCCGGCAGGCCGAGGATGTGGCCCAGCTCGTGGCTGGCGATGCGGGTGCGGTCGTAGCCCTGGTTGACCGCCGTCCAGCCCATCCAGATCCGGCCCGAACCCAGGCCGGTGACCTGCGCCCGGGGCCAGCCGCTGTCGACGTAGATGGTGACGTTGCCCGGCGTACGGGGCACCAGCTGGACGTTGCTGACCCGGCTGTTCCAGATCTGCGCGGCCTGGTCGAAGTTGGTGCGGAACTCACCGGCCCGGCTCGCGTCGTAGTAGACGGTGCGGGCCGCGGCGGACGCGGTCGTGCCGCTGGCCACCTGGACCCCGGCCGCGGCCAGCACGGCCGTCAGCACGGCGCCCGCGGCGCGCAGCAGTTGTCGTCGGAACATCACGCACTCCCTGTGTTCACGGCGGCAGCACCGCCGAACATCGATGTACGTGAATGTTAGATGGACCGCCGTCGATGTCCGCCATAACGGAACCGTCATACCGAGCGGCGCGCGACCCCCACCCAGGGCGGCCCCGCCGGCCCGGTCAGGGCAACGGATCGGGCAGCATGGCCAGGGTCGCCGGCAGCTGCGAGTGCAGCGGCGTGGGCAGCGCGTCGCGGGTGAACCAGCCCAGCCGGTCGAACTTGTGCGGCTCGCCGATCGCCACCGTCGCCGGGTCGACCCGGACCGCGAAGACCACCGCCACCCAGTGCGACGGCGGGTCGGCCCGCAGCACGTTGCGCACCCCGAGCAGGGTGACCGCCAACGGTGTCGTCGAATACTCCTCGGCGACCTCCCGGCCGACCGCCGCCTCGAACGTCTCGCCGAACTCCAGCGCGCCCGCGCCGGTGTCCCAGGTGCCCGGTTCGTCGCGCGCCCCGGCCGCGCGCCGGGCCAGCAGCAGCCGGCCCGCGCCGTCGTGGCAGACGAACACGCAGGAGACCTGCGGCGTACGCCCGGTCATGGTCGTTCTCCCGTCCGAGGTCACGGTGCGGCGGCAACCAGCGCCTCGGCCGCGGTCGTCCGGGCGTAGAGCACGAAACGGCCGGCGCGGTGGGCGCCCACCAGACCCGCCGCGCGCAGCGCACCGAGGTGTGCCGACACCGTACCCGGGGTCAACCCGCACCGGTCGGCCAGTTCCGTGGTCGAGGTCGGCACCGCCAACTCGTGCAGCAGCGCGGCCCGGGTCCGGCCGAGCACCCGGGCCAGCCCGCGACCGTGCGGACCCGCGTCCCGCTCCCAGAGCGTGGCGACCGCGCGGGCCGGGTAGCGCAGCACCGGCTGGCCCGGCGAGCCGAAGTTGGACCAGACCCGTGGACCGCAGAAGACCGACGGCACCAGCAGCAGCCCCCGCCCGTCGAGCCGCACCGCGCCGGAGACCACCAGGTGGTCGACGTGCAGCGTGTCGCCCTCCAGGCGGACGTACGGGTCGAGGTGGTTGAGCAGGCCGGCCACCCCGTCGCCTGCCATCCGCTGCGCGCCGAGCAGCACCTCCCGCTCCAGCAGCGTGCGCATCCGCGGCCAGTACGGCCCGATCGCCGCGTCGGCGTACGCCCGCACCGCCTCGGCCAGCCGGGCCAGCCCGGCGGGCGGGTCGTCGGACAGCTCCACCAGCCGCCCCGACCGCGGCGCGGCGCCCAGCTCGGCCCGGACGGCTTCGGCCGGGGTGGCGGCGAGGGTGGCCAGCTCCACGTCGAGCGTCGGCTGGGAGGTCGACGGGGGCGGGCAGAGGAAGCTCGGCACCACCCCGGTCAGCACCGGCACCAGGTCGGCGAGGAGCCGCCAGTCCACCCCGGCCAGTCGCGGCCGGGCCCGCTCGGCCCAGGGCAGGTGCTCCGGGAACCGGTGCGGTTGCCGGATGACCCGGACGCTGGCGACCGCCTCCCACAGCGGCGACACCGCGAACCGGGTGGTCGCCAGGTCGCGCGCGGCCAACCCGACCAGCATCATCGGCGCCTCCGTCGGCAGGGCGGAGCCGGCCAGCGGCCCCGTGGATTTGGCGAGGACCAAATCTATCGCCCACGGCGCGGGTCGTCGGCACGGTGATGGGCATGCTCACCGCTCCTCCCGCACCGTCCGCCGGCCGGCACCGGACCGGCCGCTGGCCCCGCTCGTTCCGGCTGCTCTACGCCGCCGCGCTCGTCCACGACCTCGGCTTCCACGTCGGCCAGTTGGCCGTACCCGTGCTCGCCGTCGCGCTGCTGGCGGCCACCCCCGGCCAGGTGGGGCTGCTCGGCGCGCTGAGCACCGCCGCGTTCCTGCTGATCGGCCTGCCGGCCGGCGTCTGGGTCGACCGGTTGCCCCGGCGCACCGTGCTGGTCAGCGCGGACCTGGCCCGGGCCGCGCTGGTGGGTTCCGTGCCGGTGGCCTGGTGGGCCGGCTGGCTGAGCATCGAGCAGCTCTACCTGGTGGTCCTGCTGACCGGCGTCGGCACGGTCTTCGCCGACGTCGCCGCGCAGAGCTACCTGCCCGAGCTGGTCGGCCGGGAACGCCTGGTCGCGGCGAACTCGCTGCTGATGGGCACCAGCGCGACCCTGCAGATCGCCGGACGCGGGCTCGGCGGGCTGGCCGTGCAGGCGCTCACCGCCCCGGTCGCGATCGTGGTGGACGCGGTCGCCTTCGCGCTCTCCGCGGTGATCCTGCGACGGATCCCGGCCGGCCCGCCCCGCGAAGCCTCCCGGCAGCCGGCCGGCGGCTTCGGCCGGCAGCTCGGCGCGGGCGTCCGGCACGTGTTCGGCAACCCGCTGCTGCGCCCGCTCGCCGTCTCGACGGCGGGCATCAACCTGACCATGCAGCTGACCACCACGATGCTCCCGGTGGTGTTCCTCCGCGAGCTGGGCCTGGGTGCCGCCGCCCTCGGCCTGTTCCTCGGCGCGGGCGGGGTCGGCGCACTGCTCGGCGCGCTCACCGCCCGACCGCTGGCCGAGCGGATCGGCCACGGCCGGGCGCTGTGGCTGCCCGGCCTGCTCGTCGCCCCGCTCGGCGGGCTGGTCCCGCTGATCGACGGCGGGGCGATGCTCTGGCTGGCCGGCGTCGGGTGGCTGGCCCTGGCCTGGCGGACCGGGGTGGGCAACGTCATCGGGGTGAGCCTGCGCCAGGGCAGCACCCCGGACCGGCTGCTCGGGCGGATGAACGCGACCTTCCGGTTCCTGCTCACCGGGGCGCTGACCGTCGGCGCGGTCGTCGCCGGCCTGCTCGGCCAGTACGCCGACGTGCGCACCTCGCTGGTCGTCGGCGCCGTCGCCAACGGCCTGACCTGGCTGCCGGTCTACGGCTCGCCGCTGCGCACGCTGCGCCGGCCGCCGGAGTCCGACCCGAACGCCTGACCCGGCACCTGTTACCCCGGCGTTACGCCACGGCGAAGTCGTTGTGGCGGACCGGACCGACGGTGGACGCCGAGGCCACCGGCGACGAGGCCGACCGAGGTGGCTCGAACGGGAACGACCCGGAGGGGGAAGACGATGAGGATCAGGAGCGCGCTCACGGCGCTGGTGGTCGTGCTCGGCGGGCTGGTCGCCGGCGCGGGCACCGGCACCGCGGCGACCACCACCACCGCGGCGGCGACCGGGTCGCCGTACTGCGGGATCACCTGGGGCAGCGGGGCGAAGTCGGCCGGCACGCTGAGCACCGCCCCGCTGGTCGAGGTACGCACCGGCCGGCACGACTGCTACGACCGGGTGGTGTTCGAGTTCGCCGGTGCGGTGACCGGCTACACGGTCACCTACGGCGAGACCTGGACCGAGGGCGAGGGGCTGCCGCTGTCGCCGTACACCGCCGGGGACGAGCTGCTGCGGGTCTCCCTGCAGGCCCCGGCGTACGACGACGAGCACCTGGCCACCGTGCCGTACCGGGTCGGCGAGCACGCGGCGAACGTGCTGCGCTACCGGACCCTGCGGGACGTGGTCTTCGGGGGCAGCTTCGAGGGCTACACCACGTTCGCCGTCGGCGTGCGGGCCCGGCTGCCGTTCCGGGTGTTCGTGCTCAGCGGCCCCGGCACGCACAGCCGGATCGTGCTCGACGTCGCCCACCAGTGGCAGCAGTGAGCAAGCCGCACGGTGGAGGGCCCGGCGCCGCCCGGGCCCTCCACACCGTCCGTTGTGGCAGGTCGGCGGCGCCTCGCGGCGGGACTAGTCTCGGATGATGGAGGGCCACGTACTGGTGGTCGAGGACGACGCCTCCATCCGGGAGGTCACCGCCCTGGGGCTGCGCCGTGCCGGTTTCCGGGTCAGCACCGCCGTCGACGGCCGGGAGGCACTCGCGGCGTGGCGGGCCCGGCCGGTCGACCTGATCGTGCTCGACGTCATGCTCCCCGGCCTGGACGGCTTCGAGGTGTGCCGGGAGATCCGGCGCACCAGCCAGGTGCCCGTGCTGATGCTGACCGCCCGCACCGACACCATCGACGTGGTGGTCGGCCTGGAGTCCGGCGCCGACGACTACCTGCGCAAGCCGTTCGACCTGCCGGAGCTGGTGGCCCGGGTCCGCTCGGTGCTGCGCCGGGCCACCGCGCCGGCCGCGCCCGAGGTGTTCACCGTCGGCGGGCTGGAGATCGACCCGGCCAGCTTCATCGCCCGCAAGGACGGCCGGGACCTGCCGCTGACCGCCACCGAGTTCCGGCTGCTGCTGGAGCTGGCCCGCCGGCCGGGGCAGGTCTTCACCCGGGAGCTGCTGCTGGAACGGGTGTGGAACCACAGCTACCTCGGCGACAGCCGGCTGGTCGACGTGGCGGTGCAGCGGCTGCGGGCCAAGGTCGAGGACGACCCGGCCCACCCCCGACTGGTCCGCACCGTGCGCGGCGCCGGCTACAAACTCTCCACGGCGTGAGGGAGGAGGCAGCGATGGCCAGCGACGCCGTCGCACCGGGCCGCCTGCGGCGCCGCCTGATGATCGCGTTCGTACTGGTCGCCGGGGTCTCCGCCGGCGTGCTCGCGAGCGGCTCCTACCTGCTGCTGCGGCAGGCCCGCCTGGACGGGTCGCTGCACCAGGCCGCCGCCGACGCCCGCTACCAACTGGTGCTCGCCGGGCAGTTCCTGCCGCTGACCGACCAGCGCCGCGCCGACCTGCTGACCAGCTTCGAGAGCAGCGGCCGGCACGTGGTGCTGGTGGCCGGCGAGGCGCAGCCGTCCAACCCGGCGTACGCGCCGACGCTCGGGACGCAGCTGCGGGCCACCGTCGCGGCCGGCCAGCTCGGCTACGAACGTTCCGCGCCCGACACCCGACCCCGGCTGCTGGTGGTCGGCGGCCGGATCCCCGGCTCCACCGCCGAGCTGTACGTGGTCACCGTCGAGGACGCGGTCGTCGCCGACCTCGACCAGCTCCGCACCGCGCTGCTGGCCGGCTGGGTGCTGGTGGTGCTGCTCGCCGCCGGGGTGGGGCACGGCCTGGCCCGCCGCACCCTGGAACCGGTGGGCCGGGCCAGCCGCGCCGCCCGGGCCATCACCGAGGGGCTGCTCGCCACCCGGCTGCCGGTACGCGGCCGCGACGAGTTCAGCGCCTGGGCCGCCTCGTTCAACGAGATGGCCGAGGCGCTGGAGTCGAAGATCGAGGCGCTGTCCCGCGCCCAGGCCCGGGAGCGGCGGTTCACCGCCGACGTCGCGCACGAACTGCGTACCCCGGTGACCGCCCTGGTGGCCGCAGCCTCGCTGCTGCGCGACCACCTGGACCAGCTGCCGGGCGACGCCCGGCGCGCGGCCGAACTGCTGGTCACCGACGTGGTCCGGCTACGCCGGCTGGTGGAGGACCTGATGGAGATCTCCCGCCTCGACGCCGGCCAGGAGCCGGTCGCCGTCCGCCCGGTCGACCCGCCCGCCCTGCTCGACGCGATCGTGGCCGCACGCGGCTGGCGGGACCGGGTCACCGTCGACGCCGAACCGGCCGAGCTGCGCACCGACCCGCGACGGCTGGAACGGGTGCTGGCCAACCTGATCGCCAACGCGGTCGAGCACGGCGGCGGCGAGATCCGGGCCGCCGTCCGGCCGGACGGGCCGCTGGTCGTCTTCGAGGTCACCGACCAGGGGCCGGGCATCCCCGCCGAGCATCTGCCCCGGCTCTTCGACCGGTTCTACAAGGTCGACCCGGCCCGCTCCGGCCGGGGCAGCGGACTCGGGCTGGCCATCGCCCGGGAGAACGCCCGGCTGCTCGGCGGCCGGCTGTCCGTACACAGTGAACCCGGCCGCGGCACCCGGTTCCGGCTGGAACTGCCCGCCGCCGACCCGGTACCGCCCCGCGACCCCGCCGACGCCGGCACGCGGCCGGCGCCGCAGCCCGGAGGATCTCAATGACCGTTTCAAGCGGTAGCGGTGGCTGGTGTCGGCGCGGTCCAGGGTTTGTTGTCGCGCAGCATGGCCCACAGCACGTCGACCAGGCGCCGAGCGAGGGCGATCATGGCTTTGGTGTGACGTTGCCGTTCGGCGCGTTTGCGCTGGTAGAACGTCCGGGATGGTCCTTCGCGTTTCAGGCTGGAAAACGCTGCCATGTAGAAGACGTGGCGCAGCCGGCGGTGGTAGCGGCGGGGCCGGTGCAGCACACCGCTGCGTTTGCCGGAGTCGTTCGGGACGGGGGCCAGGCCGGCGTAGGTAGCCAGCCGGGCTGCACTACCGAACGCGGCCAGGTCACCGCCAGTGGCGGTGATGAACTCCGCGCCCAGGATCGGACCCATGCCTGGCATGCTCTCGATGACGGCTGCCTGTGGGTGCTGCCTGAACCGGGCCGTGATGTCCTTGTCGATGTCCTTGATCTCACGGTCGAGGTCAAGCAGCTTGCGGGCCTGGCGGCGCACGAGCTCGGCGGTGATCGTCTCGCCGGGCAGGGCCAGGGTCTGGGCCGCCGCCGCCTCGGTTGCCTTGGCGACCATGCCGGTAGCGGTGTTGCGCCGTACGCCCTTGCTGATCATGTAAGCGACCAGGGTCTCGGTGCCGGCCTCGCGGACCGCCGCCGGGGTGCAGTACCCGGCGACCAGGGTCAGCGCAGCGCGGGTGGAGTAGTCGAGGGCTTGTTCCAACCGGGGAAAGATCGCGGTCAGCAGGTCACGCAGCCGGTTGACACCGCGTACCCAGTCGGCCATCAGGTCGGTGCGGTGCCCGACCAGCCGCGACAGCTGCACAACGAGGTCATTGGGCGTGCGCAGCTGGGTCAGGTCCCGGCGCAGCCGGGCCGTCTCAGCGATCACCCGCGCATCACGGGCGTCGGTCTTGGCCTCGCCGGCGAACGCACCGCTCATCCGGTTGACGACTTGACCAGGCACGTAGATCACCTGTCGTTCGGTGGCGACCAGCACCGCCAGCAACAACACGGCAGCAGCCGAGGTCAGATCCACCGCCCACCGCACCTCACCAGCAGTGCCCTCAGCACGCTCGACCAGAGCCTCGATCGCGGCCTGATCGTTGCGGACATTCACCGACCACAGCAGACGACCGTCACGGTCGACGGCCGCGGCATGGTGCGTCTGTTTGCCTGCGTCGATACCCACCCAGGCGACCGGCACCCTGCTCACGCAGCTGTTCCTCCTGTTCAAGGCCGGACTCCCCACGGACGCACCTGCCGACATACCCCTAGAAAGCGATCACGTCGCACACGTCTCAATCAGCGGCTTGGGCGTCCAGCGCAGTGGGGCGGCCTTCCTCCGAGAGCCATCCAGTCGGCAGTACCCGATCAGCCATACCTCACCGCTCTGGGCATCCAGGGCAACCCATCCCCAGACCGCTACGACCCTAGGGGTACCGCGATGACCCGCCCCCCGACCCGGCACCCGGCCGGCCAGCAGCGCGGTGCGGAGCTGGTCGAGGTCGGCGACGACCGCGTCCTCGACGGTGACCACGTACAGCTCG
>NZ_QGSW01000285.1:0-30758 GCF_003176715.1 Micromonospora sp. S4605 | reverse complement strand
GGCGGAGCTTCATGATCGACCGCCGTCGGACGGCGTGGACGGACCTGACACACTGGTGCCCGCTCCCAGCGCGGAGCCCCGGTCCGCGTCCGGAAGCGGCCCGGGGCACCCGCCCGGTGGCTCCGGTGGCGCCACCGGAGCCACCGGGCGCCTTCCGCGCCCGCCCGACGACCGGGGCGGAGCCGGCTCGTGAGGGTGGCGGAGGCCTGGCGGGTGGCGCTGGCCGCACTGCGTGCCAACCGGCTGCGCAGCGCGCTGACCATGCTCGGCGTGATCATCGGGGTCGCCTCGGTGGTGATCCTGGTGGCCATCGGCACCGGCACCAAGCGGAAGGTCGAGCAGCAGGTCGAGGGGCTCGGCTCCAACCTGCTGCTGGTGGTCCCCGGCCGGCTGGACGTGGGCGCCGCCCCGGCCGTCTCCCCGCTCACCCTGGCCGACGTGGACGCCGTCGCCCGGGTGGTCGGCGACCGCGACCGGGTAGCGGTGACCGTCGCCTCCGGCGCGACCGTGCGGGCCGGCGGCCGGGCGGACTTCAGCACCGTGCAGGGGGTGCTGGAGACCACCCCGTCGGTGTTCACCCGGGAGCTCGCGCGGGGGCGTTACCTGAGCGGCTCCGACGTGGACACCAGCCGGCGGGTGGCGGTGCTCGGCGCCTCGGTGGCGCGCGCCCTCTTCCCCGACCGGGACCCGGTCGGGCGGCAGATCACCGTGGCCGGGGTGCGGTTCCGGGTGATCGGCGTCTTCGCCCCGCTCGGGCAGAGCCTCGGCGTGGACCGCGACGACGAGGTGCACGTCCCGGTGACCGCCGCGCAGCGGCTCTACGGCACCCAGCGGGTCGACGGCATCGCGGTGAAGGCGCCGGACCGGGAGCGGATCGACGAGCTGGGCGACCGGATCGTGGCCGAGTTGACCCGCCGGCATCCGGGCACCGAGTTCAGCGCGGTCACCCAGGAGCAGATCCTCGGGGTGCTCGGCGACATCCTGGGCGTCCTCACCGGCGTACTGGCCGCGATCGCGGGCATCTCGCTGCTGGTGGGCGGGGTCGGCGTCTCCAACATCATGCTGGTCAGCGTGCGGGAACGGACCCGTGAGATCGGCCTGCGCAAGGCGGTCGGCGCCCGGCCCCGGGACATCGGCGTTCAGTTCCTGCTGGAGGCGGTGCTGCTCACCTCGGTGGGCGGGCTCACCGGCATGGCCCTCGGTGTGGGCACCGCCCTGCTGGTGGACGCGCTGTCGCCGATCCCGGCGGCGATCACCTGGTGGTCGCTGGCGCTCGCGTTCGGCGTGTCGGCGGCGGTCGGCATCGTCTTCGGCGTGGTGCCCGCGCAGCGCGCCGGCCGCCTCGACCCCGTGGTGGCGTTGCGCGCCGAGTGAGCCCGGCCCGCCGGCCGGCGGGCGGTGCGCGGATCGTCGCCGGGAACCGGGACATCCGGCGTGCCGAGGCGAATATCGGCAGGTCGGAACGGGTGAATCGGGTGCCGAATTATGATCAGTTGTACGAAGGGATCGCGCCGGTCACAGCGGCCCCGCTACCGTACTGGTAACACGCGCGTACGCCGGTCCGGGCGGGAGATCCCGTCCGGTGGCACGCGCCGGGCATGGGATGGGTCGGTGAGCCATGGCCGGGTCGCAGTCCGACGGTCGGCTGTCGGAGGTCAAGTTCCTCACCGTCGCCGAGGTGGCGACGGTGATGCGGGTGTCGAAGATGACGGTCTACCGCCTGGTGCACAGCGGTGAGCTGACCGCGGTACGGGTGGGCCGCTCGTTCCGGGTGCCCGAGCACGCGGTGCACGAATATCTCCGGGGCGCCTTTCAGGAAACCGCCTGAGCCGCCCCCAGGCCCCCCGACCGGTGGGCGTTGACGCCCGTCGACCGGGGTCGCGTTGGTCCTGCCGAAGCTCTCCCGCTACCCTGGACCCGACCGTGACCGCACACCGGTGCGCCCCGCCGCCCCCACGCTGGTCCGGTCCGTTGTCCGCAAGCGGTCGCGGACGCCACCGGAGGGTGGTGTCATCCGGTCGCCCCGCACGTTGCATCGAAAGGCTGTCGTATGGGCTCGGTGGTCAAGAAGCGCCGCAAGCGCATGGCTAAGAAGAAGCACCGCAAGCTGCTGCGCAAGACCCGCGTCCAGCGTCGCCGTCTCGGCAAGTGACCGGAGCCGGGCCACCGCCCGGCGTCCGTCGTCACTCGCCAACTGCAGACCCTCGGAGGCTCAGGTGATCAGGCCGTGGCTGTCCCGGCTCGATCCCGCCTGCCGGGGGAGGTGCGAGACATGACCCCCGGTGGCACCCCAGGTGCTCCGGGGGTCGTCGTCGTGACCGGGGTCGGCCGTTACCTCGGCGCGCACGTCGCCGCCCGACTCGCCGCGGACCCGCGGATCGAACGGGTCATCGGCGTCGACCCGCCGGAGCCCGGCGCCGAGTTCAGCGACCTGCTCGACCGGGTCGAGCGGATCCGCGTCGACGCCGGCTCGCTCGGCGGGCTGCTGGCCGACCTGGAGGTCGACGCGGTCGTGCACCTCGCCCTGGTCAGCGCCCCCGACCAGCAGCACGGCGGCCGGTCGGCGATGAAGGAACAGAACGTCATCGGCACCATGCAGATGCTCGCCGCCTGCCAGCGCGCGCCCCGGCTGCGCAAGCTCGTGGTCCGCTCCTCGACCGCCGCGTACGGGGCCTCGTTCCGCGACCCGGCGGTGTTCACCGAGGAGACCGAGCCACGCGAGGTGCCGCGCGGCGGGTTCGCCCGCGACATCCTCGACATCGAGGCGTACGTACGCGGCTTCCGCCGGCGCCGGCCCGACGTCACCGCCACCGTGCTGCGCTTCGCGCCGTTCATCGGCTCGACCGCCGACACCACGCTCACCCGGTACTTCTCCCAGCCGGTGGTGCCCACCGTCTTCGGCCGTGACCCCCGGTTGCAGTTCCTTCACTTCGACGACGCGCTGGAGGTGCTGCACCGGTCGATCGTGGAGGACCATCCGGGCACCTACAACGTCGCCGGGCCGGGGGTGCTCTCGCTCTCCCAGGCGATCCGGCGGGCCGGCCGGGTGGCCCTGCCGGTGCTGGAGCCGGGCCTGTCCGGGGCCGCCGCGCTCGCCCGCAACCTCGGCTTCGGCCGATACGGCCTCGACCAGGTCGACCTCTTCGTGCACGGCCGGGTGGTCGACACCAGCCGGCTGGAGCGCGAGTACGGCTTCACCCCCCGCTCCACGGCGGCTGCCTTCGACGACTTCATCCGGGCGCACCACGGCGGCGTCGTGGTGTCCCGGGATCAACTCGCCGCCGCCGAGCGGCTCGTGCTGGACGGGATCCGGCAGGTCCGCGCCGCCGTACGGGAGCGGACATGAGCGAGCGGAGCGAGCGGAGCGAGCGGATCATCAAGCTCAGCGCGAAGGCGCCTGATGACGGCGCGGCACGGTGCGGAGTGCCGGCATGAGCGGACCGGAGGAGCGGCGGGACGGCCGGTACGACGTGCCGCTGACCGTGGCCGACCCGGGAGCGGCGCGGGCCAACGGGCACCGGCCCGCCGCCGACGAGCCGGACACCGCGGCCACCGACGAGCCGGTGGCGTCCGCGCCGGCTGACGCCGCCACCGATGTCCCGGCGGGCCGCGACGAGCCGGCCCCCGACGCCCCGGGCGCCACCGCCAGCGACGCGCCAGCCGGCGGCCAGCCGGTCGTGCCGGCGGCGGACTCCGGCCAGAACGGTGACGGCCAGGACGGCGTCGGCCAGCACGGTGACGCCCAGAACCGTGACGCCCAGGACGGTGACGGCCAGGGCGGCGGCGACCAGGACGGCGGTGGAGCCGGGCGGGGGCCGGCGGTGCCGGACCGGCCGGGCGACCACTGGGACCGCAAGGTGGCCAACGGGCTGGCCTTCCTGCGCCGCCGGCTGGCCGGCGACTACGAGGTGGACGAGTTCGGCTTCGACCCGGAGCTGACCAGCGCGGTCTTCCACCCGCTGCTGCGGGTGCTCTACCGGGACTGGTTCCGCACCGAGGTCACCGGCATCGAGCACGTGCCCACCGACGGGGCCGGCCTGGTGGTGGGCAACCACTCCGGCACGGTGGCACTGGACGCGTTGATCCTCTCAGCGGCCCTGCACGACCAGCACCCGGCGCGCCGCTACCTGCGGCTGCTCGGCGCCGACCTGGTCTTCCGGATGCCGGTCGTCTCCGAGCTGGCCCGCAAGTCCGGTGGCACGGTGGCCTGCAACCCGGACGCCGAGCGGCTGCTCGGCAACGGCGAGCTGGTCGGCGTCTTCCCGGAGGGCTTCAAGGGCATCGGCAAGCTCTACTCCGAGCGCTACAAGCTGCAGCGCTTCGGCCGCGGCGGGTTCGTCTCGGCGGCGCTGCGTACCGGCACCCCGATCGTGCCGGTGGCCATCGTCGGCGGTGAGGAGATCTATCCGATGCTCGCCGACATCAAGCCGCTCGCCCGGCTGCTCAAGCTGCCGTACTTCCCGGTCACGCCGACCTTCCCGTGGCTCGGACCGCTGGGCATGGTGCCGCTGCCGAGCAAGTGGCTGATCGAGTTCTGCCCGCCGATCCCGACCGCCCACCTGACCGACTCGGCGGACGACCCGCTGGTGGTGTTCAACCTCGCCGACCAGGTGCGGGAGACCATCCAGCAGACCCTGCACAAGCTGCTGGAGCGGCGGCCGGACCCGTTCGGCCCCTGACCCGGGCCCGTTCGCCGGCCGGTCAGTCGGCGCGGCGGCGGCGGTGCAGCGCCAGGCCGGCGGTGACCGCCCCGGCGACCAGGCCCGCGGCGGCGGTGGACGGTACGGCGATCTTGACCGCTCGACGCCCGGTGCGGAAGTCCCGCACCTCCCAGCCCTGCTGCCGGGCCTGCCGCAGCAGGGTGCCGTCCGGGTTGACCGCCACCGCGCGGCCCACCGCCGACAGCATCGGCAGGTCGTTCGACGAGTCGCTGTAGGCGGCGCACCGGCTCAGGTCCAGCCCTTCGACCGCGGCCAGCTGGGTGATCGCCTCGGCCTTGGCCGGGCCGTGCATCAGGTCGCCGACCAGCCGCCCGGTGTACGCGCCGTCGACGATCTCGGCCACCGTGCCGATCGCGCCGGTCAGCCCGAGGCGGGCCGCGATCACCCGACCGATCTCCACCGGCGCGGCGCTGACCAGCCAGACCCGCTCGCCGGCGTCGAGGTGGCGCTGGGCCAGCCGCCGGGTGCCGCTCCAGATCCGGGGCGCCATCAGCTCGTCGAAGATCTCCTCGGTGAGCCGCTCCACGTCCTCCACCCGCCAGCCCTCGATGAAGGCGAGGGCCGCCTCCTTGGCCTGCGACATGTCGCCGGCGTGCTCGGTGGCGAGCAGCCGGAACCGGAGCTGCTGCCAGGCGAACCGGACCAGGTCGGAGGTGGTGAAGTACTTGCGCGCGGCGAGCCCGCGGGCGAACCAGTAGATCGAGGCGCCCTGCATCATCGTGTTGTCCACGTCGAAGAAGGCCGCCGCGGTCGGGTCCGGCTCCGGGGGAGTCGGCGCCGCCGGGTCCGTTTCCGCCCAGCCGGCGGTGTGACCGTGGGCGTCGGTGCTGACGGTCACCTTGCGGCTGCGGACCACGCGACCTCCCTCCGCTCGACGTGCGCGACGTGTGCCTCCTGGCGAGGGTAGCCGGGACGGAGCGTCCGGCGGCCGGCCGGCAGGTGAACTGTGGCGTGTCCGGCGTCCGGACGCGGACGCCGGCGGCTGCCCATGCCCGGAAGCCGGGTCGGGGCAGGGCGTTACGCCGGTACGGCAGCGGCCGGGCGGCCGGGCGGGCAGGCGGCCAGCGCGGGCGTCAGCGGCCGGCAGGCGTCGGCGCTGGCCCGCCCGCCCGAAGCCGGTGGTGGTTGGCCGGGCGGGCGTCAGCGGCCGGGCCTACGTCAGCGGCCGGGCGGGCAGGCGGCCGGAGCCGGACCGAGGGCGTCGCTGCCGGCCGGGGCCGGCAGGCCGCAGGCGATCGCGGCGCGCAGCGCGTCGGAGCGCTCGCGGATCGCGTCCAGCAGGGCCAGCGAGCGCCGGGCCCGGTCCCGTTCGGGCCGGGTCGCGTCGTCCAGCAGCGCGTTCACCGACCGCCGCTGCCCGGTCAGGAAGGAGTTCACCGCGTCCAGCGCCGCCGGGTCGGAGCGCTGCACCGCCGCGCTGTTCAGCAGGCGTACGCCCTGCCGGGTGTCGGCGTCCATGTCGTCGAGCACGGCGCTGAAGCCGGTCTGGTCGCCGCGCAGCGCGGCCGCCTCGCCCAGCCGGGTCCGGGCGAAGTCCAGGAAGAGCTGCCCCCGGCTGATGTCCGAGCTGGTCAGGGCGAGCTGGGCGCGCTCGGTCGAGCGCTTCATCCCGTAGAGCGCGTCGCCCGGCACGGCGTTCTCGCTGGCCGCCGAGATGCCGGAGACGGCGATCGCACCGGCCGCGATGCCGATCAGGATCGCGCCCCGGGCCCGGGCCCGGCGGGCGGTGACGGCGGGCAGCAGCGAACCGCGGCCGGTGGTGGTGGTGGAGCGCTGGGCGGCCGGTTCCGCCGCGGCCGGGGCTCCGATGCCCTCCCGCTCGGCGGTGGCCAGCAGCATCGCCCGCAGCCCGGTGCGGAAGTCCGGGTCGACCTCGACGGCTGGCACCTCCGTACGCAGCCGCTGCCCGACTGCGACGAGCGCGGCGAGCTGGTCGTCGGCCCGGGACCGGGCGTGCCGGCGCCGGCCGCCGTTGGCCTCGTCGAGAAGTTGCGCGAAGCGCTCGGCGCGCCGACGGGAGAAGAGGTCGCTGTCCACCGCAGGCACCTCCTCTCGCTGGTCACGGCCGGTCGGCCGCTGTCGTCGCCGACGACCGGGGCGGGCGCCACGAACCCACGGTTCGTGACCGGCCATGCCGCCGGACCTCTCGCTGGGTCCGGGGGGATGCCGGAGCTACCAAACGGTCGCACCCGGAGAAACGGTCCGCAGCGGGCACGGGTTACGGGCCTGGCGGGTGCGAAATCACAGAAAGTGACCGAAGTCACCCGACCGGAAGGGCGCTGAGCTGCGGAAACACTGATCGACCGGTGCGAGTCCCACTCATGGGACTACGGTTGGAAACCGTCGGGAAGCAGCCGTGCCAGGGCCCGGACCGCCCGGTACTGGAGCGCCTTGATCGCACCCTCGTTCTTGCCCATCGCCCGGGCCGTCTCGGCCACCGAGAAGCCCTGCAGGAACCGGAGCACTATGCACTCCTGCTGTTCCGGGTTGAGCTGCTTGACGGCGCTGAGCAGGGCCACGTTGGTGATGTGTTCGACCACCGCCGCCTCCGGGCTGCCCTCCGGCCCCCGGTCCTCGCGGTCGGCGTCGAGCACGTCGCCGGTGGTCACCTCCAGCCGGTACCGGCCGGACTTGAAGTGGTCGGCGACCAGGTTGCGGGCGATGGTGACCAGCCAGGCACCGAGGTCCCGGCCCTGCCAGGTGAAGCTGCCGATCCGCTTCAGGGCGCGCAGGAACGTGTCGGAGGTGAGGTCCTCGGCGAGCTGGCGGTTGCCGACCCGGAAGTAGACGAACCGGAAGACGGTGTCCACGTACCGGTCGTAGATCAGTCCGAACGCCTCGGACTCGCCCGCCTGGGCGCGCTCGACCAGGGCCCAGACCTCGGTGGCCGGGTCCGACGGGTCGGGCCGGCTCGGGTAGCCCGTGGAGGTGTTGGCCGGGGCGGCCGCCGGCACCGCGGGAAGCACCGCCGTCTCGGTCGTGGACGGGTCGGCCACCGCCGGCGGCTCCCCGGTACGGCGGCTCTGCGCCGGCATGGACGGTCGGGCGGGGACCGCGACCCGGCCGCCGACCGGCTTCGCGTTTCCTCCCGGGGTGGCCGGCCGGGGCGGCGGGTCGTTGTGGTGTGGCCGGTTGCGCAGCCGCTTCGACGTGCCCTCCCCCCGTACGGAGAGGCTGCCGGTGTCCTCCACCGGGCCCCGGGCGGCGAGCCGTTCGTTCACCGTGGCGCGGGCCGCCGGGCCGGTCAGACCGAGGGGGCGCTCCGCGTAGCCGAAGGTCGTCACCGCACCGCCTCCGTCCCGCCGGCGGTCGACCGCGCCGGCCGGTGCGTCGCCGCCACCGGGCCGGGTACGCGGTCGGGCAGGGCGGGTCGGGGGCGTGCCGACGGGCGGCAGATCCCCTTGAGGTGCTGGTCCAATGCGCTCACAGGCACGGGGGCCTCCTCGGGCTGAGGGGTGTCGACTCACGGCAAATGGGGTGAGCCGACCCGAGTGATGATAGGGGCCAACGTCACCCGCGCGTGGCAAGTCCGTTACACAGGGCGGAAGTATTTCCCGCCGCGTCGCACCGATGGCGGACCGGTTGTCCGTCGTGTGCGGTTGACTTTCGCACCGGCCCGTGGTCCGTAGTGGAACGCTGGTCAGCGAGGCTTCCTGGGGCTTTCGCGAGCGTCCCGGGGGGACGGTCGCGCGGTACGTCCGGCCGGGCGCCGGGCGGGCCCGGTGCGTCCTGTCCACGGGACCGGAGGTGTCTCGGGCGTCGGCATCGGCGTGTCCTGTGGACGGGACCCATCCGCCGTCCGGTCGAGTTCGTCCCGTCGGCCCGGCCCAGGACGCCCCGCCGACCGGCCGGGCTGTCCCGCCGAGCAGCCGATCCGAGCCGACACCGGCCGCCGGCGTCCACCCCGACCGGCGGCACCCGGTCGAAGTTGCGTGCGGCGGCCGGCGGGTCCACGGCAGGCCGGCTCCACCCACCCCTCGGAACGGGCCGGGGCGGTGTCCACTCCGACCGGCGGCACCCGCTTGGGGGTGGCGCGCGGCGGCGGGCGGCTCCGTCGCTCCTCGGCAGCGGATCCGGGGCTCGCCTCCGGCATGGCCGGGCGGCCCGCGCTGTGCCAGACTCAGCCACCGTGCAGGACGCAGCCGACAGCTCCGCGCCGAACCTCGCCGACCGGCTCCGCCGGGCGGCCGTCGCCCATGGCGACCGACCCGCGCTGTACTGGCGCGAACAGATCCTGAGCTGGTCCGAACTGGACGCGGCGGTGACCGAGGTCGGCACCGCGCTGGCCGCGGCGGTGCCGGCCGCCGACCCGGCCGGGCGGCCCGCCCGGGTCGCGGTCGCCCTGCCCAACTCGCCCGACTTCGTGCTCGGCCTGCTCGGCGCGCTCCGCGCCGGGCTGGTCGCGGTGCCGGTCAACCCCGGTTTCACCGGGCCCGAGCTGCGGCACGTGCTCGCCGACTCCGGCGCGGCCGTGCTGATCGGCACCGAGCGGGTCCGCACGCTGGTCGCCGACGTCGCCGGTGAACTGCCCGCACTCGCCGCCGTGCACGCCACCCCACCCCGCGCGCCGTCGGCCGGCGACCCGTTTCCGGCCCGGGGCGGCGACGACCTCGCGGTGCTGCTCTACACCTCGGGCACCGAGGGCCGGCCGAAGGGCGCCATGCTCTCGCACCGGGCGCTGCTGGCCAACCACGAGCAGGTGGACCGGATCGAGCCGCCGGTGGTCGGGCCGGACGACACGGTGCTGCTGGCGCTGCCGCTGTTCCACGCGTACGGGCTGAACTCGGGGCTGGGCGCTGTCATCCACCATGGCGCGACCGGGGTGCTGGTCGACGATCTCGGCGCTGACGGCGGGCTCGCCGAGATCGCCCGGCACCGGGTCAGCGTGCTGGTCGGCGTACCGTCGATGTTCCTGGCCTGGTCCACCGCGGACGCCGGCGCGGCCGCCGCCGCGATGGCCTCGGTCCGGGTCGCGGTCTGCGGCGCGGCGCCGCTGGAGCCGGCCGTGGCGGCCCGCTTCGCCGAGGTGGCCGGACGACCGGTGCACGTCGGCTACGGCCTCACCGAGACCGCCCCGGTGCTCACCACCACCCTGGTCGGCGGGGTCCCGAAGGCCGGCTCGATCGGCCGGCCGCTGCCCGGCGTGCAGCTGCGCCTGGTCGGCCCGGACGGGACCGACCTGTGGCGCGACGGCGTGGCCGAGCCGGACGAGGACGACGACGAGCTGCACCTCGCCGACCCCGCGCCGGGCACCGACCCGGGGCAGATCGTGGTACGCGGCCCCAACCTGTTCTCCGGCTACTGGCCGGACGGCCGGGGCGGGCCGGACGCCGACGGCTGGTGGGCCACCGGCGACGTCGCCTACGCGGACGCCGACGGCGACCTCTTCCTGGTCGACAGGATCGGCGAGCTGATCCTGGTCAACGGGTTCAACGTCTACCCGCACGAGGTCGAGCTGGTGCTCTCCGCGCACCCGGGCGTGGCCGAGTCGGCGGTACTGGGTGTGCCGCACCCGCGAACCGGCGAGACTGTCCGGGCGTACGTGGTGCCGGCGCCGGGGCGTCCGGTGACCAGCGAGGACCTGCTCGCCCACTGCGCCCGCAACCTGGCCCGGTTCAAGTGCCCGACCGCCGTCGAGTTCGTCGACGCGCTGCCCCACTCGGCGATCGGGAAGGTGCGCAAGACCCTGCTCCGGTCGGACCCGTCCCCGGCGGACCCGGCCGGCGACCGCCCGTCGGCTCGCGCCGGCGCCAGCAGCACGGAGGACACCGATGCGTGAACCCCGACTCACCCTGATCACCCGGCCCGGCTGCCACCTCTGCGACGACGCCAGGGCGGCCCTGGACCGGGTGGTGGCCGTCACCGGCGACCGGTGGGTCGAGCAGGACGTCACCGGCGACCTCGAGCTGGAGCGCGAGTACGGCGACCGGCTGCCCGTGGTGCTGCTCGACGGCAAGGAGCACGGCTACTGGCGGGTGGAGGAGGAGCGGCTGCTGCGGGACCTGACCACGCCGCAGCTGTAGCGCTGCTGGGCGCTGGATAGGGTGCGGCGATGACCCCTGCACGCACCCACCTGGTGTGGGACTGGAACGGCACCCTGCTCAACGACCTCAGCCTGGTGGTCGCCGCCACCAACGCCGCGTTCGCCAGCGTCGGCGGGCCGAGCGTGACCGCCGAGGAGCACCGGGTCCGGTTCCGCCGGCCGATCGCCGACTACTACGCCGACGTGCTCGGCCGGGCCGTCGACGAGGAGGCGTTCGGCCGGTTGGACCGGCTCTTCCACGACGCGTACCGGGCGGGGCTGACCACCTGCGAGCTGGCGCACGACGCCGCGTCGGCGATGGCGAGCTGGTCGGGCAGCCAGTCGCTGCTGTCCATGTGGTTCCACGACGAGCTGGTGCCGACCGTGCACACCTACGGGTTGAGCGGGCACTTCGTCCGGGTGGACGGGCTACGGGCCGAGGTCGGCGGCGACCGCAAGGCCGAGTCGCTGCGGCGGCACCTGGCCGAGCTGGGTCTGGACGGTGGGGCCGTGGTGCTGATCGGCGACTCCATCGACGACGCCGACGCGGCCCTCTCGGTCGGTGCCCGCGCCGTCCTCTACACCGGCGGCTTCACCGACCCCGCCCGCCTGCACGCCTCGGGCCACCCGGTAGCCGACACCCTCACCCAAGCCGTAACTCTCGCCCAAACCCTCCCCTGACCCCGGGCGGGGGTTAGTTGCGGAGGTAGGTGAGGACGGCCAGGACTCGGCGGTGTTGTTCGGTGTCGGGTGGGAGGTTGAGCTTGGTGAAGATGTTGCGGACGTGCTTCTCCACCGCGCCGTCGCTGACCACCAGGGCCCGGGCGATGGCGGTGTTGGACCGGCCCTCGGCCATCAACCCGAGCACCTCCCGTTCGCGCGGGGTCAGCTCGCGCAGCGGGTCGTCCCGGCGGCGCCGGGCGAAGAGCTGGCCGACCACCTCCGGGTCGAGCACCGTGCCGCCGGCGGCCACCCGGTCCAGCGCGTCGAGGAACTCGTCGATCGCGGCCACCCGGTCCTTGAGCAGGTAGCCGATCCCGCCACCGCCGGCCCCGGTGGTGGCGAGCAGGTCGTCGGCGTACGAGACCTCGACGTACTGGGAGAGCACCAGGATCGGCGTACGCGGCACCAGCCGCCGGGCCTCCACCGCGGCGCGTAGCCCCTCGTCGGTGTGCGAGGGCGGCATCCGGACGTCGACGATCGACACGTCGGGTCGGTGGGCCACCACCGCCTCGACCAGCGCCTCGCCGTCGCCGACCGCTGCCACCACCTGGTGCCCCCGCTCGCTGAGCAGCCGGATCAGCCCCTCCCGCAGGAGTACGGCGTCGTCCGCGATCACGATCCGCATGGTGTCGTTGTCTACCACGTGCGCACCACCGCACCGGGGCAGCGCGGCGCGGCCGGCCCGGCCCCCACCCCCGGGCCGGACCGGATCACCCGCCGCGCCGTGCCGGACCGCGTACCCCGGTGCGGGGCGACCGGGATCACAGCGGGAGTTCCGCGCGGACCTCGGTGGGGCCACCGGCCGGGCTGAGCACGTCCAGCCGGCCGCCGGCGGCGCGGATCCGGTCGGCGATGCCGACCAGCCCGTGCCCCTTGGCCAGGTGCGCCCCGCCCTGGCCGTCGTCGCCGACGGCGACCACCAGCCGCTGGTCCTGGCGGCTCACCGCGACCTGGCACTCGGTGGCCCGGCTGTGCTTGGCCACGTTGGTCAGCGCCTCGGCCACCACGAAGTACGCGGTGCTCTCCACCGCCGGGTCCAGCCGTCCGCCCGGGGTGCCGAGGTCCGGGTCCACCCGCAGCTCGATCGGGATCAGCCCGCGGCCGGCGAGCGCGGCGAGGGCGCTGGGCAGCCCCCGGTCGACCAGGATCGGCGGCGCGATGCCCCGGGACAGTGCGCGCAGTTCGGCGAGCGTCTCCCGGGTCTGGGTGACCGCCTCGTCCAGCGTCCGCCCGGCCGCCTCCGGATCGGAGGCGAGCTGCTGGCGGGCCCGGCTCAGGTCCATCGCCAGCCGGACCAGGCGCTGCTGCGGGCCGTCGTGGATGTCCCGTTCCAGCCGGCGCAGCGCGCTCGCCTCGGCCGACACGGCGGCCCGCTTCTGCTCCTCCAGCACGGTGATCCGGTTGCGCATCTCGGCCACCCCGGTCAGCATCGCCCGGCCGAAGCTGGCCTCCATCAGGGCGCAGCCGCGGACCACGATCGGCAGCGTGATCAGGAAGAACAGCCCGATCGCGGTGTGCAGGCCGATCCGGGCGGTGGTCGAGTCGCCCAGGCCGAGCAGCTGGGGCAGCTCGACGTCCTCCGGGTCGCCGTGCGGCAGCGCCCAGTCGTACGCCCAGTAGAGCGAGCCGGCGACGGCGCCGGCCCACCAGACCAGCGTGACCACGAAGCTGACGATGGCCACCACCAGCTTGAGGATTCCGTGCGCCAGGTCGAGCCAGGACTGGGCGTCGCCCATCGGCACGAAGATCCGCCGCCAGGCGCTCGCGCCGGGCTCGGCGAGCCGGTACTGCGGGCGGATCCGGGCCTGGCGCAGCACGGCGGGCAGCCGCAACCGCTCGATGTCGGCCAGCCCGCGGGCGGCGTAGAGGGTGCCGCTGAGGATCGGCAGGCCGATCACGGTCACCACCAGCCCGAGACCGGCGGCGAGGCCCACGATGAGTACGACGAAGCTGGCCAGCGCCAGCGGCAGGCCGAGCAGGACGTACCCGGAGTCGGTGAAGAGCTGGCGGGAGATGGTCGGGGCCAGTGCCGGCTGGTCGGCGGTGGCGGGAACGGCGGTCATGTCACGAGGCTAGGCAGCGGGGTGGGTCCGCACCCATCCCGCCGGCCGCCGTTTCCGGCGTAGGGCTGGCCCTACCTGGGGCCGGGCGGGTGGCTGCCGAGCCGGTCGGGGCCGCGACGCGCGGTCGCGCGATTGGTCAGAGAAGTCGTAATTGAGCAATAATCGCCGAGCGGCGCCGGCACGGTTGCCGGATCGATCTTGCGGAATGGAGGGCCTGGTGGAGCCGCGTCGCGAGCTTTCAAGATCGCGATTTGTGCGTGCGTTCACAAGCGCCTACTCTGTAATTCCGACGCGCCCTGCTAGCACAGCCGGCAACCTCGGTCGCCAGCGGGAGTCCCGAAACGGCCGGCCACTGGAGCTGGACGAGGATCGCACCGCACGGAGTCTCATGAGTCAGCACCGTCACCCTGGCGCGCCCGACCGCGCCGGTGCCGTACCGGCGCTACCGGACCTGCCCGAGGCGACGGTCGCGCGGCTCCCCGAATACCTTCGTGCCCTGCACAATCTCGCCGAAACAGGCCACGAGACGGTGTCCAGCGAGGGACTGGCCAGCGCCGCCGGGGTCAACTCCGCGAAGCTGCGCAAGGACCTGTCCCACCTCGGCTCGTACGGCACCCGCGGGGTCGGCTACGACGTGGCGCTGCTGATCGACCAGATCGAGTTCGTGCTCGGGCTCACCCAGCGCCGGGCGGTCGCCCTGGTCGGCGTGGGTAACCTCGGTCACGCCCTGGCCGGCTACGACGGGTTCGCCAGCCGCGGCTTCCGGATCGCCGCGCTCTTCGACGCGGACCCGGCGCGGGTCGGCGAGGAGATCAACGGCCTGGTCGTGCAGCACGTCGACGATCTGCCTCGGGTCGCCGCCGCGGAGTCCATCGCGATCGGCGTGATCGCCACCCCCGCCGCGGCCGCCCAGCGGGTCGCCGACCAGCTCGTCGCGGTCGGTGTGACGAGCATCCTGAACTTCGCGCCGTGCGTACTCTCGGTGCCGGAGGGGGTCGACGTGCGCAAGGTCGACCTCGCCATCGAGCTGCAGATCCTGTCCTTCCACGAGCACCGCAAGGCGTCGCTGACCGCGCTCCCCGCCACCGGTGGGTCCGCCCTCACCGCCCTGCCGGGCGGGCTCGCGGTCACCGACACCCAGGAGGCGATCGGCACGTGAAACTGCTCGTCGTCGGCGCGTCGTACCGCACCGCTCCGGTCGCCACCCTGGAGCGGCTCGCGGTGGCTCCCGCCGAGCTCACCCGCACCCTGGACCGCCTGGTCGCGCAGCCGTACGTGACCGAGGCCGTGCTGGTCTCCACCTGCAACCGGGTGGAGGTCTACGCCGCGGTGTCCGGTTTCCACGGCGGCCTCGGTGACATCTGCGCCGTGCTGGCCGAGCAGGCCGGCAGCCCGCCCGCCACGCTCGCCAACCACCTCTACGTGCACTACGACGCCGCCGCCGTCGACCACGTCTTCCGGGTCGCCGCCGGGCTCGACTCGATGGTGGTCGGCGAGGCGCAGATCCTCGGCCAGCTCCGTGACGCCTACCACTGGGCGAGCGGGGCGGACACCGCCGGGCGGCTGCTGCACGAGCTGATGCAGCAGGCGCTGCGGGTGGGCAAGCGGGCCCACGCGGAGACCGGCATCGACCGGGCCGGCCAGAGCGTGGTCACCGCCGCGCTGGAGCTGGCCGCCGGCCACCTCGGCGGCGACCTGACCGGCCGCCCGGCACTGGTGGTCGGGGCCGGCGCGATGGGCTCGCTGGGCGTGGCGACCCTCTCCCGGCTGGGCGCCGGGCCGCTCACGGTGACCAACCGGGGGGCCGACCGGGCCGTCCGGCTGGCCGAGTCGTACGGCGCCGCGGCCGCCCCGATGGCCGAGCTGACCGCGACCGTATCCACAGTGGACATCGTAGTGGCCGCCACCGCGGCCACCGAACCGGTCCTCACCCGCGACGTGGTTAGCCGGGCGCTGGCCGACCGCGACCCCGACCGGGGTCCGCTGATCCTGCTCGACCTGGCCGTGCCGCGCGACGTCGAGCCGGGCGTGGCCGAGCTGTCCGGCGTCGAGGTGATCGACATCGACCGGATGGCCGCGCTGCTCGCCGACGGGCCGGCCGCCGCCGACGCCGCCGCCGTGGAGCGGATCGTCGCCGCCGAGGTGGAGGGTTTCCTCACCTGGCTGCGCGGGGCGGACGTGGCGCCGACCGTGGCCGCCCTGCGCGGGCGCGCCGACGACGTGGTCACCGCCGAGCTGCGCCGGCTCGCCCAGCGCCGCCCCGACCTGACCGACGACCAGCGGGCCGAGGTGGCCCGGACGGTGCACCGGGTGGTCCAGCGGCTGCTGCACCAGCCCACCGTGCGGGTCCGTCAGCTGGCCGCGGAGCCGGGCGGCGACCAGTACGCGGCGCTGCTGCGCGAGCTGTTCGACCTCCAGGTGCCGCAGACCTCGCCGGTCGACACCGTCCCCGACGTCGTGGACACCGACGTCACCCCGGCGTTCGGCGCCACCGACGCCATTCCGCCCGCCGGAGGTGAGCGATGAGCACGCCCCTGCGCCTCGGTACCCGGGGCAGCAAGCTGGCGATGGCCCAGTCCGGCCACGTCGCCGAGGCCCTGACCGCCGCCACCGGGCGCCCGGTCGAACTGGTCGAGGTGGTCACCGCCGGCGACCGCTCGGCCGCGCCGGTGCACCGGCTCGGGGTCGGCGTCTTCGTCTCCGCGCTGCGCGACGCGCTCGCCGCCCGGACCATCGACTTCGCCGTGCACTCCTACAAGGACCTGCCCACCGCGGCGGCGCCCGGGCTGCACATCGCCGCCGTGCCACCGCGACAGGATCCGCGCGACGCGCTGGTCGCCCGCGACGGCCGGACGCTCACCGAGCTGCCGCCGGGTGCGGTCGTCGGCACCGGTGCGCTGCGCCGCATCGCCCAGCTGCACGCCCTCGGCATGCAGCTGGAGGTCACCCCGATCCGGGGCAACGTGGACACCCGCCTGGCGCGGGTACTCGGCCCGGAGGCCGACCTGGACGCCGTCGTGCTGGCTCGGGCCGGCCTGGCCCGGCTGGGCCGTACCGACGTGGTCACCGAGACGCTCGACCCGATGCTGATGCTGCCCGCGCCCGCCCAGGGCGCGCTGGCGGTGGAGTGCCGGGTCGACGACCCGGACCTGGTCGAGCTGCTGGCCGTGCTCGACCACGCACCGTCGCGCGCCGCGGTCGTCGCGGAGCGGGCGTTGCTCGCCACCCTGGAGGCCGGGTGCAGCGCACCCGTCGCCGCCTACGCCGAGCTCGCCGAGGGCGACGCCGGCGAAGAGATCTACCTGCGCGGGGCGGTGATCAGTCCGGACGGTACCCGTGACCTCCGGCTGTCCCGCACCGGTACGCCCGCCGACGCGGCGGAGATCGGCAAGGCACTCGCCGCCGAACTCCTCGACCTCGGCGCCGACTCGATCCTCGGCCAAGCAGGACCCACCGGCCCGGGGACCCAGCAATTTGGGAGCACAGAATGACCCGCACCCGTAAGCCCGTAGGCCGCATCGCGTTCGTCGGGGCCGGTCCCGGCGACCCGGGCCTGCTGACCCGTCGGGCGCACGACGCCCTGGTCGACGCCGATCAGGTGGTGTACGACCGGGGAGTCCCGGAGTCGCTGCTCGACGCCGTCCGCGCCCAGGCCAAGACCGACGCCCAGTTCACGCCGGCCGAGGGTGCGCCGGGTGACGTGGCGAAGGTGCTGATCTCGGCGGCCCGCTCCGGGCTGAACGCCGTGCACCTGGTCGCCGGCGACCCGTTCGGGCACGACTCGGTGGTCAAGGAGGTGCAGGCGGTGGCGCGTACCGCCGCGCACTTCGAGGTGGTGCCGGGAGTCGGCCAGGCCGAGGGGGTGGCCACCTACGCGGGTGTGCCGCTGCCGGGCGTACGGACCGCGGCCGACGTCGAGGACGTCAGCGAGCTGGACTTCGAGGCGCTGGCGGCGGCCGTCGGCCGGGGCTCGCTGGCGCTGGCCGTGGACGCCGGTGACCTCGCCGCGATCCGGGACGGGCTGCTCGCCGCCGGGGTGGACGGCGCCACCCCGGTCGGGGTGACCGGCGACGGCACCGGGGAGACGCAGTACACCACCACGTCGACCGTGGACAGCTTCGTCGCGGCGGCGCTCGGCTTCACCGGCCGGGTGGTGCTCACCGTCGGTGCCGGCGTCACCCAGCGGGACAAGCTCAGCTGGTGGGAGAACCGGCCGCTGTACGGCTGGAAGGTGCTGGTCCCGCGGACCAAGGAGCAGGCCGGCGTGATGAGCGCCCGGCTGCGCGCGTACGGGGCCATCCCGTGCGAGGTGCCGACCATCGCGGTGGAGCCGCCGCGCACCCCGGCCCAGATGGAGCGGGCGGTCAAGGGCCTGGTCGACGGCCGGTACGCCTGGGTGATCTTCACCTCGGTGAACGCGGTCCGCGCGGTCTGGGAGAAGTTCGCCGAGCACGGCCTGGACGCCCGGCACTTCGGCGGCGTCAAGATCGCTTGCATCGGCGACGCGACCGCCGACGCGGTCCGCGCGTTCGGCATCCAGCCGGAGCTGATCCCGTCCGGGGAGCAGTCCTCCGAGGGGCTGCTGGCCGAGTTCTCGCCGCACGACGAGGTGCTCGACCCGGTCGGTCGGGTGCTGCTGCCGCGCGCCGACATCGCCACCGAGACGCTCGCCGCCGGGCTCACCGAGCGCGGCTGGGAGGTCGACGACGTGACCGCGTACCGGACCGTGCGGGCCGCCCCGCCGCCGGCCGAGATCCGCGATGCGATCAAGTCCGGTGGCTTCGACGCGGTGCTCTTCACCTCGTCCTCGACCGTCCGGAACCTGGTCGGCATCGCCGGGAAGCCGCACGCGCGTACCGTTGTTGCCGTCATCGGGCCCAAGACGGCGGAGACCGCGACGGAGTTCGGCCTGCGGGTCGACGTCCAGCCGCCGCACGCCTCGGTGCCCGACCTGGTGGAGGCGCTCGCCGCCTACGCCGTCGAGCTGCGCGAGAAGCTCGCCGCCATGCCGGCGAAGCAGCGCCGGGGCTCGAAGGTGCAGGGGCCGACCGCCCTCCGCTTCCGCTAGTCGCAGCAGGAGGCCCGCATGTCGTACCTCGAGATCCGGCCCCGCCGGCTGCGCCGCACCGCGGCGCTGCGGCGGCTGGTCTCCGAGACCCGCGTCGACCCGGCCGAGCTGGTCGTGCCGATGTTCGTCAAGGAGGGGCTGACCGAGCCGCGGGCGATCGCCTCGCTCCCGGGGGTGCTCCAGCACTCCCGGGACTCGCTGCGCAAGGCCGCGGTCGAGGCGGTCCAGGCCGGGGTCGGCGGGATCATGCTGTTCGGGGTGCCGGCGCAGCGGGACCCGGAGGGCTCCGGCGGAATCGACCCGAACGGCATCCTCAACGTGGCCATCCGGGACGTCGTCTCCGAGGTGGGCGACGCCACCGTGGTGATGAGCGACCTCTGCCTGGACGAGTTCACCTCGCACGGGCACTGCGGCCTGCTCACCCCGGACGGCGAGGTGGACAACGACGCCACCCTGGCGGCGTACGCCGAGATGGCGGTGGCCCAGGCCGCCGCCGGGGTCGGCGTGGTCGGGCCGTCCGGGATGATGGACGGCCAGGTCGGGGTGGTCCGCAAGGCGCTCGACGCCGCCGGCCACACCGACGTCGCCGTGCTGGCGTACGCGGTGAAGTACGCCTCGGCCTTCTACGGCCCGTTCCGCGACGCGGTGGAGTCGGCGCTGGAGGGGGACCGGCGCACCTACCAGCAGGACCCGGCCAACCTGCGGGAGTCGCTGCGCGAGGTGGCGCTGGACGTCGCCGAGGGCGCCGACATGGTGATGGTCAAGCCGGCGCTGCCGTACCTCGACGTGGTGTCCGCGGTCCGCGCGGCGGTCGACGTCCCGGTCGCCGCCTACCAGGTCTCCGGCGAGTACGCGATGGTCGAGGCGGCCGCCGCGAACGGCTGGGTCGACCGGGAGCGGGTGATGCTGGAGACGCTCACCTCGATCCGCCGGGCCGGCGCGCAGATCATCCTCACCTACTGGGCGGTCGAGGCCGCCCAACTGCTCCGCCAGCGTTACTGACCCGAGGCTGGAAGCACGAACAGATCCTGGTGGCGAACGCCCCTCCAGGCTCGTTCGCCACCAGGATCTCTCGGCGCGGGCCGGGGCCGCTGACGGTCGCCAACGCGCTACCGTACGGCGACGGTCACCACGTCCACCGAATCGAGCCGCGCGCCCTCCGGGCGGTCCGTCCAGGCGACCCGTACCGTCGTCTCGTCGGCCCAGGCGACTCCCTGGATCCTGCCCGCCGCGGAGGCCCGGTGCGACGTCCCGACCAGCCGGTCGGTGCGGAGCGTCCCGGTGGCGACGTCGAAGACGGCGAGCCGCTGCTCCCGATCGCCCACCCGGTCGGGGAGGCGCTGGTACGGGACGGCGACCAGGCGGCCGTTCGGCGACAGCCGGAGACCGTTCTCGCAGAGACCGTCGAGCGTGAGTCGGGCGATCCGCTTCCCGTCGGTCAGTCGGCGTACGTCCGTGTGGCAGCCGTCGTCGGTCCGCTGCTCGACCAGATGGTCGGGCTTCAGATCGGTCCGGCTGGCTGCCAACAGGTCGACGCCGGCGGTCGACGAGCGGAGCAACATCTCCTCCCGGCCGGTGGCCAGGTCGTGCGCCACGACGCCACCGTCCCGGGCCAGGTAGGCGACCGTCCCATCGGTGCCGAGCAGTTCCACCCCGGCGCCCCTGACCCGGATCTCGCGCGCCGTCTGCACGCTGTCGTCGGGTCCCAGCACCACGAGCTTGACCGACAGCCCTTCGACGTCGGGGCCGTCCCGCCGGTGCACCCCCGGCCGCAGATCCGTGAGCTGCAGGCCGATCAGCCGTCCGTCGGCCGACGCGACGGTCTGCTCCCACCCGTCGGGTACCCGGTGCCGTCGCACCGTCCCGTCGGGCAGTACCTCGACCGCCGCGACTCCCGGGAGGCCGGCGGCCGGCCCGGTGCCGTTGTCGCCGCGCCAGGTCTCACCGGCCACGTCGATCACCAGCCGCTGGGCCGGTACGGCGGCGGGGACGACTGGAGTCGCCGGTGGGCTGGTGGCGGGGGCCGCGGAGGTTCGCGACGGCGTCGCCGGCGCGGGCGCGGACCGGGCATCGGCCAGCATCGGGAGAGCGCCACCGGTGAGCGCCACCAGTGCCGCGAGTCCGCCGGCCGTGGCGGCCGCCCGCCGGCGGCGTCGGGCGCGCCGGCGGCGGTGCACGTTCGCGAGGTCGGCAGCGTGCGGCGGGGTCGCCTGCGCGGCCCGGTGCACCGCCTCGATCAAATCCTCCGGTACGGCGGCCATGGTCACTCCTTCTCGGCCAGCGCGGCGCGCAGCCCGGCGAGCCCGCGGGACAGCCGGCTCTTCACCGTGCCCTCGGTCAGGTCGAGCACGGCGGCCGTCTCGGCGGTGGAGAGGTCGAGCAGGATCCGACAGACGATCACGGTGCGCTGCGCGGTGGGCAGTCCGTCCAGGGCCGACCGGGCGGCCAGCGCCGCGGGGTCGGGCCCGGCCTGGGACGGGTGCCGTTCGTCGGCCGCCGGTGGCCGCTCCCGGCGTACCTTGCGCCACCAGGAGGTGGCCCAGTTCAGTCCGACCCGGAACACCCAACCCGCCGGGTTGTCGAGCCGGCGCACCTGGTCCCACCGCGCGTACGCCCGCGCCATCGCCTCGTCGGCCGCCTCCCGGGCCAGCCCGACATCCCCGGTGGCCAGCGCCAGCGCGCGGTGGACCCGGTCGACGTGTGCCCGGTAGAACGGCTCGAAGGGCAGGTCCGGTTCGGGCCTCGGTCGCGCGGGAACGAGGTCGTCCGGTGGTCGCGCCGGCGGTGCCACGTTCCTACCCATGCCAGGTACACGTCCGGCGCCGCGGATCCGTTCCCGGTTCGTGCCCGCCGTTTCGTTCCCGGTCCTGCCGCACCCGTCGGTGGCCAGATGACCGACGGCCCGTCGGCCAGGCGCGAGCCTGGCCGACGGGCCGTCGTCTGCCGATCCGACCGGGTCAGTCGTCGTTCGAGATGGTGCCGGTGGCGACCGGGTCGGCCAGGCGCAGCCCCGGCACGCCGGCCACCACCAGGGTGAGCTTCTCGTCCGGCTCCGCCTTCCGGTCGCCGCGTACGGTCACCGGGAAGGCCAGCGAGGTCTGCCCGGCGGCCAGCGTGCGGCAGCCGACGTACGGGTCGTAGTCCTGGCCGGACCGGGCGGTGAGGCCGATGGTCGCGGCGCAGAGCAGCACCGGCTGGGAGAGCGGCCGGGAGACGGTGACCGTGAAGGTGAGCGGGGTGGTGCCCTTGTCGCCCTCGGCCACCGTCACGTTGCCGACGCTCAGCGCGGCCCGGGAGCGGAACCGGGCCACCTGCGGGTCGTGGTCGCTGGAACCGCGGGTGCCGTCACCGGCGTGCGCCGCCGGCCAGTCGGCGTTGATGTGCGCGGCCCGCATCTGCACCAGATCCCGGTGCAGCGCCTCGTTGACGAAGAGGTGGTCCAGCGTCTGCGCCTGCCCCTCGAAGCTGTACGAGTAGGCCGACGACGGCGCCTCGGCGAGCAGGTCCTCCCAGAGGTTGCGCAGACCCGCCTCGTAGAGCGGGGCGAGCTGGTCCGACGGGGTCGGCCGGTCCGCGGTGGCGATCGGGTCGTCGGGGCGGGGGAAGACGTTCAGGTCCCCGCCGAACACCACCCGGGCGTGCGGGTCCGCCGCCTCGATCGCGGTGACGATCGCGGCGCCGTACGCGGCCTGCTCCCGCCGCTGCCCGACCCGGCTGTCCGGGCCCGACGAGTAGTGGTTGCTGGCCGCCCAGAGGGTGAACCGCTCGGCCGAACCGGGCGCCGCGGCCACGGTGAACTTGCCGAGCTGCGGGGCGCGGGTGAAGACGTTGTTGCCGTCCCGACCGGTCGAGGTGTCGACGTCGGCGGGCAGCACCGCGTTGAGCGTTTTCGGGTTCTGCACGTCAGCGTTGCTGGCCAGCCCCGGCGCGCGGTACTGCACGGTCGGCGCCGAGCCCAGCAGCGGGTCGGTCGCGGTGGCCTCGGCCAGCGACACCCGGTCCGTGCGGTAGAGGAAGGCGGCCGTGATGCCCCGGGCGTCCGCGCCCGTCCGGTCGTACGCGGCGGCGTAGGCGGGACCGCCGGCCGCCGCGATGGTCAGCGCCAGGTCCTGCAGGCTGTCCGGCGCGCCGTCGGCGTTGTTCGTGCTGCCGCAGCTGAGCTGCCCGTCGGCGACGGTGCAGATGTCCTGGTCCTCGGCCTCCTGCACGAGGATCAGGTCCGGGCTGTGCAGGTCGGTGGTGATCTGGTCGGCGAGCGCGGCGAGCTGGTCGCGGTACTCCTGCTCGCTGCCCGGAACGTAGTCGAACGGCGGGTCCACCCCGGCGCAGCCCGCGTTGCCGGCGAAGTCGCAGCCGTCGAACGGGTCGTCCCGGAAGTCGTACAGGTTCTCCACGTTGTAGGTCGCGACGGCGACCTCCTCCGACCG
Source organism: Micromonospora sp. S4605 (assembly GCF_003176715.1). Lineage (NCBI taxonomy): Bacteria > Bacillati > Actinomycetota > Actinomycetes > Micromonosporales > Micromonosporaceae > Micromonospora > Micromonospora sp. S4605. Next base: position 7,734 of record NZ_QGSW01000285.1, on the reverse strand, counting down.
GTTGGCCGGCTGCGGCGGGTGGTTCGTCGACGGGTCGGTGCCCGCGGCGAACTCGGCCCGCTCGACCTGCACGCCGTACTTCTCGAAGGAGTAGTAGAGGCCGCCGACCGCGTCGACGCTCAGCGTGTCGAAGGTGTGCGCCGGCGGCAGCAGCGCGCCGCTGTCCCCGGTGGTGCCCTTCACGCCCATGCTGCCCAGCATGATCCGCTGGCCGTTGCCGTCGTCGAAGCGGCGGGTGGGGTCGTTGTCCAGCGGGTGCGCGTCGCGGAACACCCGGCGGGCGTACGGGTCGGCCCGGTCGAGCAGCGGGTCGTCCCGGTCGACCACCCACAGCTCGGCGTCGGCGGTGGAGGCGAATACGTCCCGCCCGCTCACCGCACCGCTGCCGGCGCGCACCCGCAGCCGGGCGCCCTCGTGCCGCTCCCAGAACCGGCCGGCCGCGGCCAGGTCGGCCGGGGGCACCGCGTCGGTGACCTCGACCGCGGTGTCCACGTCGACCCCGGAGGCGATCCGGCGGACCAGCGAGGCGCTGGAGAGCTGGGTCATGGTGAAGTACTCCGACACCCGGGCGCGGAGCACCACCTCGTCGCCGACGGTCGGCACGTAGCCGCCGATCAGCGAGGTGAACGAGCCCATGAACACGAAGATGCCGTCGGAGCTGGTCGGGTCGCCGTCCGTGGCGTCCGCCCGGCTCTGCAGGAAGAAGCCGCGCTGGTCCCGTCCGGAGGAGTCCCGGGCCAGGGTCAGCTGGGTGATCACGCCGCGCACGTCGTAGAGGGCGCTGCTGGTGCCGTTGCCGCTGGCCGGTGCGTACGGGGACCGGTCGGCAGGGCCGGACTCGCCATCGGTGGTCGGGCCCTGCACCTCGCCGACCGTCAGCTCCCGGGTGACCTGCACGGAGAGGGTGCAGGTGGCGGTGCCGCCGTCGGCGTCGGTGGCGGTCAGCACCACGGTGTACGCCCCGGCGGCCAGGTCGGCGCTCGCCGTGACGGTGGCCCGGGCGGTGCCGCCGACCGCGTCGGCGGGGGTGACCGCGGTGCGGCTGATCGAGCCCGCGGTCGGGGTCGGGGTGACCGAGGTGACCGCCAGGTCGACGATCCGGTCGTCGCTGTCGGTCGCGGTGACCTCCCGGGTCGCCGCGGTGCCGGCCGGGGTGACCAGCGCTCCGCCGCAGTTCAGGGTGGCCGGCGCGTCGACCGGGCCACCGCCCACGGAGTGCGCGCCGAGCCCGTCGAACGTGTCGGTGGCGAAGCCGGCCCACTGGGCGGCCGGGTCGAAGGCGTCGGCCGGGTCGGTGTCGCCGGCGGTGACGCTGGCCAACCGCCGCAGCGTGTTGTCGGCGGTGCTGGTCAGGCCGCTGCCCCACTCGGCGCCCGGGTCGACGCCGACCTGGCCGAGCGAGTCGAGCACGGTGCCGCCGCGGCTCAGCACGACGGCGTCGTCGCCGTTGAACAGCCCGGCGGTGGTGGTCTGGTCGGCCTGGGCGAGGATCGCCGGCCCGGCGGAGGCGTGGGCGAAGACGAACACGTCGCCGGCCGGCACGCTGCCGGTCAACGGCACGTTCGTCGGGGTGGTGGAGCCGTTGAAGTAGAGCTGCAGCTGGTATCCGCCGGCGGCCAGGTCGACGGCGGCGCCGGTGCCGTTGAAGAGCTCGATCGCCTTGTTGTTGGACGAGCCCTCGACGTACTCGGAGATGAACAGGTCGGTGGGCGCGGCGCTGGCCGCGGGGGGTGCGACGCCGACGGCCGTGGCGGTGACGGCGGCAGCGGTCGCGAGCGCGGCTATGGTGCGGCGCGGGCGCATGGGGCCTCCACGATGGGTGGACGGGAACTAGCGCACGTTAAGGGGCGTCGCTGTCCAGCGTCCATCCCCCGGCGGACTGTTTCGTCAATTCCGGTCAGCGCGCGGCGTCGAGACGGTGCACCAGGTCGGCGACGTCGACACTGTATTCGCACCAGTCGCGGTCGGGGCGGTAGCCCAGTTCCGCGTTGACCTTCAGCATCGCCTCGTTGGCCTGCGCGTTCCAGGTCTGCACCTCGGCCAGCTCCGGCTCGGCGGAGCGCAGCTCCAGCAGCATCCGCGCCTTGATCGCCCGGTCGATCCCGTAGCCCCGGTGATCCTGCACCACGATGGTGTCGTACTGGTCGGCCCGGGTGGGGTGCTGCGCCGGCACCACCACCTCGGTCAGCCCGGCCACCTCGCCGCTCTGCTCGTGCAGGGCGAGCACGATGTACGGCTTCATGCCGCGCCGGTGCAGGCAGTCCAGGCTGTCCCGGAGCCGCTCCGGGTCGTACGAGCTGGGGCGCAGTTCGCCGTCGTCGACGTCGCGCACCTCGGCCTTGGCCCGCGCGTACGCCTCGATCAGGTCGTCCGGCGGCCCGCCCGGGCAGAACTCGAGGTGGTAGCCCGCACCGATGCCGGTGGCCATCTCGGCCAGCTCGGCCCAGTCCACCGTGGACAGGTCGAGCACGCTGCGGGTCTCGACGTACTCCCGGGTGAAGCCGAGCGCCTCGTAGAAGGCCACCGCCGGCGTGTCGCCGACCACCTCGACCCCGATCGACTGGAAGCCCTCGTGGTAGACCCGGCGGGCGGCGACCCGCACCAGGTCGCGGCCCAGCCCGGAGCGCCGGGCCGACGGGTGCACCAGCACCTCCAGCACGCCGATGTCACCGAGCAGCAGCACCTGCACCTGGCCCAGGATGGCCCCCGGCGCCCCGTTGCCGCCCGGCTCGGCCTGGGCGACCCAGGAGATCTTCCGTTCGCCGGGCATCACCTCGGAGAGGTATTCACGCAGGGAACTCTCCCGCCACGGCGGATCCTGCGGGAGATCGGCCGCGAGGACCGCGTTCAGCGTGTCCAGCAGCGACGCGATCTCGGCGGACGACGCGGTCCTGGGGTCCCACTCGCGCACCATCACCCGTCTAGCTTGCCGCTAACGGCTGCCCGAAGGAAGTGTCCAGTTCTCCAAATGTAGGCGGACGATCACTTCACGTACGGCTGGCCTGCCCGTACCGGTTGGCGGTGTCGAAGACGTCCTGGGCGTACCGGCGGACGTCGTTGTACGACAGGATCGCGTTCCACCAGTCGCCCGGGATGGTGAGGTTACGGCCGCCCTTGCAGAGGTAGTTGCCGGCGGCCAGGGCGGCGTCGTCCAGGTCGTGCGGGTCCTTGCGGCCGTCGCCGTCCGCATCGGCGCCGATCTCCTGCCAGGTGGTCGGGATGAACTGCATCGGCCCGATGGCCCGGTCGTAGGTGGTGTCCCGGTCCAACTGGCCCCGGTCGGTGTCGGTGATCCGCATCCGGCCGCCCTGCCCGTCCAGCGGCAGCCCGATGATCTCGGGCAGCGCCCGGCCGTCCGGGCCGAGTCTGGCGTTGTTGGCCTGGCCGTGCCCGGACTCGACGAACCCGATCGCGGCGAGGGTGGTCCAGCTCAGGCCGCAGCTGCGGTTGGTCTCGGCGAGCACCAGCTCGGCGTAGCCGTACGCCTGCATGGCGACCGGCGAGATGCCGACCTTCGGGCCGACCTGCTGGGCCCAGGTGGCGAGCGCGTCGGCCGGCCGGCCGGTGGCCACCGGACCGGCCGCCGGCCCGGTGGGCAGCGTGCCACCGGGCGGCAGCGCTCCGGTGGGCAGCGGGGTGCCGGGCAGTCCCGGCTGGGCCGGTGGCGGGGTGGCGGTGGCGCTGTCGTCGGCGGCGACCGGGCGGGGCGCGCGGACCGCCGCGGGCACCACCAGGGCGCCGGCCGCGGCGGTCGTCAGGACCAGGGCGAGCAGGAACACCCCGGGCAGGGTGAGCCGGCCGCTGGAGCGCCGCGACCAGGCCCGGGTCGCCCGGGCGGCGGCCAGCGCCACCCGGTGCGGCGGTTGCCGTACGGCATGCGCGAACGGCACCCGGCGCCGCCGGGCTCCCGCCGGTCGCCCGCTCGTCGCGTCGCCCCCGGAGGCATCCGGCTCGCCGGCGCTGTCGCCGGGCTTGGTGGTGCTGTCACCGGGCTTGGTGGTGCTGTCGCCGGGCTTGGTGGTGCTGTCACCGGGCTTGGTGGTGCTGTCACCGGGCTTGGTGGTGCCGTCCCCCGCCTCGGTAGCGCTGCCGTCCGGGCCGGCCCCCGCCTTGGTGGTGGCGGTGTCCGCGCCGCCGTCCGACCGGGCGGCGGTGCCGTCCGGGCCGCTGCCCGACCCGGCGGTGGCGGCGCTGCCGTCCATCGTGGTGGCCGCGTCCGCCCGGTCGGTCGCCTCCTGGACGGCAGCGGCGGTCGGGTCGCCGACGGCCGGCGCGGCACCGGCGTCCGGCGCGTCCGTCGCGCCTGGTCGGTGCTGGTCCCCTGCGCGCGTGGCGGTGTCCCGCCCGGCCTCCGCCTCGCCCGGCTTCCCGCGGGCGGCCGCGGCCGAGGCGTCCGCCGGTGCGTCGTCGGCCGGGGCGGCGGATCTCAGCCACGGACGACGCGGGCGCGGCAGCCGGGTCGCCGGCTCGTCCGGCGCGGCCCCCGAGCCGGCGAGCGGCCCGTCGAGGGGCGCGGCCGGGCGCAGGGGTCGATGGGTCGATCTGTCCTCGCCGTCCACCACCCGTCGAGTATCACCCATGTCCCGTCCAGAGTCAGGTCCGGTCGTACCCTGGTGCCATGCCCCGGTACGAGTTCCGCTGCCGCGCCTGCGGCGACACCTTCGAGGTCAACCGTCCGATGATCCGGGCCGGCGAGCCGGCCTCCTGCCCGCAGGGGCACGACGACACGGTCAAGCTGCTCTCGACGGTCGCGGTGACCGGTCGGGGCGGCGCCGCGGCGTCCGGCGGCGCGCCCGCCGGAGGTGGCGGCGGTGGCTGCTGCGGTGGTGCCTGCGGCTGCTGATTCCGTCCGGTCGGGCCGTGGCGCTTGCCCGCGTCGAGGTCCGGTGGCACCTTGGGTCGCAACCTGCCCGGCCGTTCTCACGATGCGTGACGGCTCGGTATCAGGCAGCATGAACCCGACGTCACGGGCGGAGGTTCCTCGCATGTCGCCACGGATCCACCTCCCGACCGGGTGGGTGACCTTCGTCTTCACCGACATCGAAGGCTCGACCCGGCTGGCCCAGCTGCTCGGCCCGGACTACCGCCCGGTGTTGCGTGAGCATCGGCGGCTGCTGCGCCGGACGATCGCCGCGACCGAGGGCGCCGAGCTGCTGACCGAGGGCGACTCGTTCTTCCTGGCGTTCGACGACGCGACCGCGGCGCTCACCGCGTGCCTGACCGCGCAACGCGCGCTGGCCGATCACGAGTGGCCCACCGCGGCGGCCGCGCCCCGGGTGCGGATGGGGCTGCACACCGGTTGGGCCGAGCCGCGCGACGGCGAGTACGCCAGCCCCGAGGTGCACCGGGCGGCGCGGATCGCCGCCGCCGCGCACGGCGGCCAGGTGCTCTGCTCGGCGGCCACCGCGCGGCACGCCGACCCGCTGCCGACCGGCGCCTCCCTGCTCGACCTCGGGCTGCACCGGCTGCGTGGCTTCGACGACCGGGAACGGTTGTTCCAGCTGGTCGCCCCGGGGCTGGAACGGCAGTTCCCGCGGCCGCGTACCGCCGACGCGGTGGCGCACAACCTGCCCACCCAGGTCACCTCGTTCGTCGGCCGGCAGGTCGAGCGCGCCGAGCTGCGCCGGCTGGTCGAGGACCACCGGCTCGTCACCGTGCTGGGCGCGGGCGGGGCGGGCAAGACCCGGCTCGCGGTGGAACTCGCCGCCGACCTGGTGGAGACGTACCCGGACGGGGTCTGGTTCGTCGACATCGCCACCGTCACCGACCCGGGGCTGGTGGCGTTCGCGATCGCCGCCGTGCTCGGGCTGCGCCCGGAGCCCGGCCGGCCCATGGTGGACACCCTGGTCGAGTACGCCGCCGCCCGCCGGATGCTGGTCGTGCTGGACACCTGCGACGCCCAGCCGGCCGCCTCGGCCGACGTGATCTCCCGGCTGCTCGCCGGCGGGGTGGGCGTGCGGGTGCTGGCGACCAGCCGGGAATCGTTCGGCCTGCCCGGCGAGGTGGTCTGGCGGATCCCGCCGCTCTCGGTCGACCCGCCGGCCGACGGCGCGGAGAGCGACGCGGTGGCGCTGCTGCTGGACCGGACAGCGGCGGCCCGGGGCGGCCGGCCGCCGGACCCGGCCGAGTCGGCCGACCTGCGCCGGGTGGTGCAGCGGTTGGACGGGTTGCCGCTCGCCATCGAGCTGGCCGCCGCCCGGCTGCGGGTGCTCTCGGTCGGGCAGCTCGCCGAGCGCCTCGACGACGTGCTCGGCACCCTGGACGCCGGCCGGGACGACCCGGAGCCGCCTCCGGTGGAGCGCGGCTGGACGGGCAACCAGCAGGACACGGTGGACCTGGTCGCGGCGGCGGCCGGCGCCACGCCGCCCACCCCGGCCAGCCGGGCGGTGCAGCGGTCGGCCACCGAGCGGCACCTCACCATGCAGGCGACGGTCACCTGGTCGTACCGGACGCTGGGGCCGCGGGCGGCCCGGCTGCTGCGCTGGCTGGCGGTCTTCGCCGGCCCGGTGGACCTGGCCACCGTGGAGTGGCTGCTCGGCGACGACCCGCTCGACCCGCTCTCGGTGCTGGTGGACAAGTCCATGGTGCTGGCCGAGCCGCACGCGGCGGGCAGCACCTACCGGATGCTCGACCCGATCCGGGCGTACGCGGCGCGGCGGCTGGCCGAGGCCGGCGAGGAACAGGCCGCCCGGGACCGGCACGTGGCCTGGTCGACGCACGCGCTGGAACGGGCCCACCTGGGCCCGGACGGCCGGCCGGTCACCCTCTCCCTCTACGCCCTCGACCCGCTCGCCGGCGAGCTGCGCGCCGCGCTGCGCTGGTGCACCACCGGTGGCAGCGCCCGGGCCGGCCTGCGGCTGGCCGGTGGGCTGGACCAGTGGTGGCGGGAGCGGGGCCTGGCCCGGGAGGGGCGGCTCTGGCTGTTCCGGCTCTACGGCCGGATCGCGGAGACCGGCGAGGCGATCCCGGAGGACGAGCTGGCGGCGGCGTACCACATGCACTCGCTGCATGCCGGCGCGGACGGCGAGTTCGCCGAGGAGCTGCGCTTCTCGCAGCGGGCCGAGGCGGCGGCCCGGCAGGCCGGGGACGCCGGCCTGCTGGCCCGGGTGCTCGCCGGCCGGGCCGCCCCGCTGGTCGACATGGGACAGTTCGTCGAGGCCGAGCGGGTCTGCCGGGAGGTCATCGAGTGGGCACACGGCCAGGACGTGCTGGGCGACGCGCTGTTCGCCGTGTTCGGGTTGGCCGAGCTGCTCTGGCGGCGGGGCGCGCTGGACGAGGCGGCGGAGCTGCTCGGCGCCGCCCGCCCGGTCGAGGCGGCCCGCCCGGTGGAGCGGGGTCGGCGCTCGGTGGACATGCTGCTCGGCATGGTCGCCCTGGCCCGGGGTGACCTGGTCGCGGCGCACGAGCACCTGCTGGTGGCGCTGCGGTCCCGGATGAGCCACGGCTTCCACGGCCGGGCCTGCGACACGCTGAACGCGGTGGCGGTGCGCTGCGCCGCAGGTGGCGAGTCGCTGACCGCGGCCCGACTCTTCGGTGCGGCCCAGGTCACCCGGGCGAGCCTGCGCGCCACCCCGGGCATCTACGGGCCGTACTGGGCGGAGCGGCAGGCGCAGCTGCGTGGGGAACTGGGCGACGCGGCCTTCGACGACGCGTACGGCGAGGGGGCCGAACTGGGCCTGTCTCGTATACACATCTCCGAGCCCACGAGACCGGAGCCTACGTCGTATGCCGTCA
>NZ_QGSW01000269.1:0-30939 GCF_003176715.1 Micromonospora sp. S4605 | reverse complement strand
GTCCCGACGTGACCCCCGCCGCCCACCCCGGACGGCGCCGGGTAGGTGCCGGCCGGCTCGACGGTGCGTGACCACCTCCGGCAGCACAACGCTGGCTGGCGGGGTGGTGGGTCCGCCGCCCGGTACCCGGGTGGCGATGGTGGCGGCCGCGACGAGGTCGCGGTGCCCGGTGAATGTGCAGTGGGGGCAGGTCAGGGTCCGTCCACGTGGTTTCGGGACCCGCCGGTGGCAGGTGGGGCAGGTGGAGGAGGTGCCGCGTTCGTCGACGAGCCGGACGGTGATGCCGGCGAGGGTGGCCTTGTCGGTGAGGACCTGCAGGAGGCGGCCGATCTGCCACTGCCGTAGCCGCAGGTTGTGCCGCCGCCCGGCGTCGATGTCGAGCACCCCGCGGGGGTCGCCGACGTGCAGCACACCGACGCGCTGCTGTTGAGCCCAGGTGATGACCGTGCGGGCGGCTTCGTGCTGGGCCTGGCGGACCCGCCGCCGATGCCGCCCGTCGACCAGCCGCGCCCGGCGCCGATACTTGCGCCACCGGCGTGAGCCTCGCTGGCCCGGTTTCGGGGCTCGCCGGGCGACGGCGCGGCGCCGGGTTTTGGTGTCGGCCAGGTGCATGCGGTGCTCGGCGCGGATCGCCCGCCCCGATACCAACAGCGCCTCACCGTCCGGGCCGGCGACCGCGTACGGATGGATGATCCCCAAATCGACCCCGGCCAACCGGCCCGGATCCGGCTCCTCGCCCGGCAGGTAGGCCGTGATCGGGACCTCGGCGGTGACGTCGAGGAACAGGCGGCCACCCTCACACAGCAGGGTGATCGACCGGACCTGCTCGATCGGGTACGGCACCTCCCGCGACAGGCGCACCCACAACGGCGGGCTGCCTTTTGCGGTCGGGATCCGTGCCCGACGCCCATCCAGGGTGAACGTGCCGTGATACCAGCGCACCGGCACCAATCCCCGCCGACGCCGCGGGAACCTTGCCGACACGTCTCCCGCCTTACGGCGTTTCGCGGCCGCGAACCACGCATCAGAGAACTGACGCAACACCGACCGGGCGCCAGTCGTGTCCAACTCGCCGAAGGTGCCCGGCCCGGCCGCCGCCAACTCCCGACACAACTCCCGGTAGCCGACCAGCGGCGCGTCCCGGCGGCGGCGCCGCCACGCGTTGACCTCCAACACGCACGCCCACACATCACCCGCCGAACGCAGCAGACCGAAACAGCGCCGCCGCTGCCCCGCCGTCACCCGCAACCCCACCCGGGCCGTGCGATACACGACCCGCGGCGCAGCAGCATCCCGACGACGAGGCACGAACCAAACCCAACACCACCCCTACGACACTTTCCCCAACCCGACCGCCCCGGCAAACGTTAAAGGCCACCGCACTAGCGTTGGGGCATGGCTAACCCGACCCGCTGGGCCACCGACACCGGCCCGGAGCACTCGCAGTGGTACATCGACCGGTTCCGCCGGCTGGCGGCCGAGGGTGCCGACCTGGCCGGTGAGGCCCGGTTCATGGACACCGTGGTCGCGCCCGGGTCGCGGATCCTCGACGCCGGCTGCGGCACCGGCCGGGTCGGTGCCGCGCTCGCCGCCCGCGGGCACACCGTGGTGGGGGTGGACGCCGACCCGGCGCTGGTCGAGGCCGCCCGGGCCGATCACCCCGGGCCGCGGTGGCTGGTCGCCGACCTGGCGGAGCTGGATCTGGCCGCCGCCGGCGAACCCGAGCCGTTCGACGCGGCAGTGGTCGCCGGCAACGTGATGGCCTTCGTCGCGCCGGGCACCGAGCCGGCGGTGCTGGCCCGGATCGCGGCGCACCTGCGTCCCGACGGCGTGATGGTGGTCGGTTTCGGCACCGATCGGGGTTACCCGCTGACCGAGTTCGACGCCCACGCGGTGGCCGCCGGGCTGCGCCTGGAGCACCGCTTCGCGACCTGGGACCTGCGCCCGTGGCGGGACGACGCCGACTTCGCGGTCAGCGTACTGCGCCGCCCGGCCTGACCGGCCCCGCCGCCGGGTTCGGCGGCGGGCGTTTCGGCGAGCCTCAGGTCGGGGCGGCCACCACCCGGGCCGCCGCGGGGTCCAGGGTGGCGCCGGCCGGGACCAGACTGACCAGCCCGGCGGGCAACCGGGCCGGCCGGACGTCGCGGTAGCCGAGCATGCCGAGCACCTCGCCGCCGGCCAGCACGTACCGGCGGCCCAGGTCGGTGACGACGGAGACGGCGCCGCCGGTCGCCCCCGGCGCGGCGACCGACTCGACGACCGCGCCCCGTCCCGGCTCGACCAGGACGTGGTCGGCCAGCACCCCGCCGCCGACCGGTGCCGGGGTCCGGGGCGTGGCCCCGAGGTCGGGCAGGGCCGCGCCGAGCCGGACGTCGACCACCGCGCCGTCGTCGCCGAACCGGGCGCAGAGCGCCGCCCCGTCCAGGGCGGCCAGCCTCGGCGGTACGGTCGGCGGCGCGGCCGGGCCGGTCGGCGCGAGGTCGGGCAGTTTCGGCAGCGCGGCGAACCGGCCCAGCGTGATCGACTCCGGCTCACGCTGGCCGGTGCGGGCGAGCAGCAGGCTGGCCTGGAGTTCGGTGATGCCGGCCAGCCCGTCCCGCAGCGCGACGGCGTACTGCCGGCCACCGCCGGAGTTGCGCACCAGGTAGACGTCGCCGATCCGGGCGCCGGACACCCGCTCGGAGGGCTCGCCCTCGTCGGGCAGCGCCAGCGGCGCCAGGTCGGCGCCGGCCGGCAGGACGTTGAGCAGCGCCGGGGCGACCGGGACGGCGCGGGCCCGGGTGGCCGCCAGCGCCGCGAGCACCCGGTTGGCGTCCCGGACGAGGTGCCGCCGGTGGTGCCAGAGCAGGTGCAGCCCGCCGTCCGGGTGCCGCAGCAGCAGCGCGTCCTCGCCGAGCGGCCGGCCGTCGGCGGCGTCGACCCCGACCAGCAGCGCCGATCGGGGCGCCTCCGGCGCGGTCCCGGTCGGGGCCGCGGAGCAGACCGTCCAGGGCGCGGTGACCAGCCGGCCCGGGGCGGGCAGCGAGTCGGGGGCGTCGGCGATGCCGAGCGGGAGGCCGCGCGGCACGCCGTCGATGGAGCGGCGGGAGACCAGTACGGTCTTCGGCCGGTCCGCCCCGATGATCAGCAGCGCGGAGGCGTAGTTGAGCACCGGGTGCAGTTTCTGCTCCCGGTAGACGAACCGGGCGCCGGACTCCTTCTCCACGATCACCGCGCCGGCGTCGCGCCACTTGCTGCCACCCCCGGCGAAGAGCCCGTAGAGCGCGGAGCCGCCCACTCCGATGGCCGCGACCAGGACGCTGGCCAGCGCGGCGCCGGCCAGCCGCCGGAACGGCGACTGCGCCGGGTCGGTTTCGCGCATCACCAGCGCGGCGACCGCCCGCTGGACGGTGAACTGGTACGAGTGCAGCTGGTCCTGCCGCGACGGCATGGGATCCCTTCCGGCGAGTCGGTCGGGGCACAGGATAAGCGCTGCGTCGATATCCCGACGACCCTCCGTCGCTGCCCTCGGCGGGAGGGCGGGCAGTCGGGCAGGGTGCGCGGCGCGGCGCGGCGCGGCCCGGCCCGGCCCGGCGCGGCGCGGCGCGGCCGAGCCAACGCGAACGTCCTGCCGGTGACCGCCGCCCGGTGACGCGCGGGGTCAGGGCCGCAGGATCAGCCGGATCGGGTTGCCCTGCTTGCTCTGCACCCGCCGCACCGCCTGGTCCGCCTCGGCCAGCGGCAGCACGTCGCTGACCGAGGCGGACAGGTCCAGGCGCCGCTGCCGGGCCAGCGACACCAGCTGCTCCACGTGCTCGGCCTCCGAGCCGTAGTGCCCGAGCACCGCCTGTTGCAGGTAGTTGAACGGGCTGTCCGAGGGGATCGTCACCGGCTTGTTGGCGATGCCGGCCAGCACCAGCCGGCCGCGCCGGCCGAGCACCGTGAGCGCCTGTTCGCGGACCGCGGTCACCCCGGCGAAGTCGAACGCCACGTCCAGCCCACGGCCGTCGGTCAGCCCCAGCACGGCGTCGCGGAAGGCGCTGTCGCCCGGGTCGAGCGCGGCGTCCGCGCCGAGGGCCAGCGCCCGGTCGCGGGCTGCCGCGAGCGGCTCCACCGCGATCACCGGGGCCGCGCCGGCCAGCCGGAGCAGCTGCACGGCGTGCGCGCCCAGCCCGCCGACGCCCCAGACCGCGACCGCCTCGCCGGGCCGGGTCCGCCCGGTGTCGGTCACCGCCGCCCAGGGCGTGGAGACCGCGTCGGGGATGATGCAAGCCTGCTCGAACGGCAACTCGTCCGGGATCGGCACCACGGTCTCCTGGCTGGCCACGGCGTACTCGGCCCAACCGCCGTCGTAGTCCACGCCGCGGGTGAACACGGTGCCGCGCCGGTCCCGCTCGCCCGCCTGCAGCAGCACCCGCTGGCCGGGCTGCCACCCCTCGACGCCGTCGCCGAGGGCGTCCACCACGCCGGCCACCTCGTGGCCGAGGGTGACCACGTCGCCGGGCAGGTAGAGCGGGGTGAGCGTGCCGTCGATCAGGTGCACGTCCGACAGGCACACCCCGGCCGCCGCGACCTTGATCCGCACCTGCCCCGGCGCCGGCTCGGGCACCGGCACCGTCTCCAGGCGCAGTGCCCGCTCCGTCAGGTGCAGTCGTCCGGCCAGCATCTCCGCCACGGTGCGTACTCCCTGTCCGGCTCCCGTCCGGGCGCCTCAGCCAGCCCGCATACCCGGCGGTGGCGGATCGATGCGTCGTCGCCCGCCGGCGCGCCGGCCGCGGGTGCCGGACGCCCGGGCGGGTAGCATCCCCGCCGGTGAGCGCGCGATTCGAGGAACTGGCCTGGCGGGAGACCCCGATCGGCGCCATCAGCCTGCGCCGGCGCCGCGACCCCTTCCTCGACACCGAGGTGTACGAGGTGAAGCTCGACGACGAGTACCTGATGTCCAGCCTCTTCCCGGTCGCGGAGATCGAACTGGCCCGGCTGGGGCTGGCCGCGCTGACCGGCCCGGCCCTCGACGTGGTCGTCGGTGGCCTCGGCCTCGGCTACACCGCCCGCACCGCGCTGACCGACGACCGGGTCCGGTCGCTGGTCGTGGTGGAGGCGATCGAGGACGTCATCGACTGGCACCGGCGGGAACTGCTGCCCTTCGCGGCCGGGCTGGCCACCGATCCGCGGACCCGGTTCGTGCGGGCGGACTTCTTCGCCGCGGTCGCCGGCGGCACCGGCCTCGACCCGGACGCCGCCGAGCGGCGGTTCCACGCCGTACTGCTCGACGTCGACCACTCCCCCCGCCAGGTGCTGCACCCCAGCCACGCCGCCTTCTACACGCCGGACGGGCTGCGCCGACTCGCCGCCTGCCTGCACCCGGACGGGGTGTTCGCGCTCTGGTCGGACGACCCGCCCGACGCCGACTTCGAGGCGGTCCTCGCCGAGGTGTTCACCACCGCGCGGGCGCACGTCGTGCCGTTTCCCAACCCGCTGACCGGCGGCGAGTCGGCCAACACCGTCTACGTCGCGCACACCCCGGCCTGACCGCCCGCCGGGCGGGCGGCGGAACCTCGTCCACAGCGGACCGAACCTGCACGTCGCCGATCCGACAGCGCCGCAACCTTCCACCACTGTCACGCGTCTTGCGTGTGCCTAGGCCCGAACAGCCGGGCCGTACACGGGGGAGGAACCCATGACCCAGATCGCTCGACGCCGGATCCTGGCCGGAGTCGCCGCCGGCCTGCTGACCGCCTCGCTCGGCGTCGCCGGCACGGCCGGTGCCGCCACCGCGGCGACCGGGAAGAGCATCCGCCTCTGCACGCTCCGACCGCTGGCCTACCCGGCCGACTCGTACCGGGCGTCGGCCGACGCCATCGACCCGACCGGCCGGTACATCGCCGGTTCCGGGCTGCGGACCACCGGTGGGGTCAACCAGCCGCTGCTGCTGATCTGGGACGGCGGTCGGCTGACCACCATCGAGTCGTCCATCGCCGACACGGTGGTCGACGTCAACTCCAGCGGAGTGGTGGTCGGCAACGGCTGGGAGAACAGCATCGGCCGGCCGTGGCGCTACCACGCGGGCCGGGTCGAGTTCCTGCCCGTGGTGCCCTCGGACGGCATCTGGGTGACCGGGATCAACGGTGCCGGGGACATCGTCGGGTACGGCGCCTCCCCCATGACGAGCGAGAGTTTCCCGCTGCGGTGGCCCGCCGCCCGACCGGGCACCGTCGAGGTCCTCGACGCTCCCAGCACCGGGCAGACGGACGGGATCACCGAGGACGGCACCATCGTCGGCACGGCTGGCTCGTTCACCACGCCCACCGGCTGGGTTCGCACCCCGGCCGGCGAGGTCCGCGAGCTGACCGTCCCCGGTGCGCGGTCAGCGCGGGTGCTGGGGGCCGGCGGCCGGTACGCGATCGGCTGGGTCGACCTCGGCGGCCCGAACACCGTCAACGTGCGCTGGGACCACACCAGTGGCGCCAGCGTCGGCCTCGACCCGCGGTTCGACTGGCTGACCGACGTCAACCGGCACGGCGTGGTCGTCGGCAGCAACCGGATCAGCCGGGGCACCAGCTCGGTGGTGCTGCCGGGCGGCGGCACCGGCGTCAGCGTCGGGGCCAACGCGATCTCGGACAACGGCATCGTGGTCGGCTTCCAGCGGGGTACCCGGATCAGCCCGGTCCGCTGGACCGGCTGCTGACGCACCCGCGCAGTTCGCGACAGGTGACGCGCGGCCGTCGTCCGACGGTCGCGCGCCACCGGCGGGTCAGCCGACCGGCGGGCCGCGGCCAGCCGATCGTCCTCGGCGGGTCGCGCCGCCATCGCCTCGCCCATGACCGGCAAGGATAGGCGGCCGGCGCACCGCCGGCCTGGTCAGAACCAGTCCTCGCGCATCTCCAGGGTGGTCCGGTCCAGGCTTTCCAGCAGGTCGAACTGGGGGCCGGTACGGGGCAGCTCGTACCGGAAGAAGTACCGGGCGGCCTGCCGCTTGCCGGCGTAGAAGGCCACGTCGTCGCCGGAGTCGGTCGGACCGCTCGCGGTCTCGACGGCGAGCAGCTGCTCCAGCCACATCCAGGCGATCACCACGTGGCCGACCGCCTCCAGGTAGACGCTGGCGTTGGCCAGCGCCAGCTCTGGCTCGCCCCGCTCCCACAGCCGCCGGGTCACCAGCGAGACCCGGTCCAGCGCACCGCCCAGCCGGGCGGCCAGCTCGGCGGGCTCCCCCTCGGCCTTCCAGGCCCGGCCGACCGTGGCCCGGATGGTGTCGACCAGCAGCGCCAGGCCGGCCCCGTCCCGCATGGTCACCTTGCGGCCGAGCAGGTCCAGCGCCTGGATACCGTGCGTGCCCTCGTGGATCGGGTTGAGCCGGTTGTCCCGCCAGTGCTGCTCCACGTCGTAGTCGCGGGTGTAGCCGTACCCCCCGTGCACCTGGATGGCCAGGTCGTTGGCGGCCAGGCACCACTGCGAGGGCCAGCTCTTGGTGATCGGGGTGAGCACGTCCAGCAGCAGGCGGGCCCGGTCCCGGTCGGCTTCGGCCGGCGCGGTCCGCTGCTCGTCCAGCAGCCGGCCGCAGTAGAGCACCAGCGCGAGCGCGCCCTCCACGTAGCTCTTCTGCGCCAGCAGCATCCGTTTGACGTCGGCGTGCGCGACGATCGGCACCTGCGGCACGGTCGGGTCCTTGTCGGCCACCGGCCGGCCCTGCGGGCGCTGCCGGGCGTACGCCAGGGACTTCAGGTAGCCGGTGTAGCCGAGCGCCGTGGCGCCGGCGCCGACCCCGATGCGCGCCTCGTTCATCATGTGGAACATCTGCGCCAGGCCCTGGTGCGGCTCGCCGACGAGGTAGCCGACCGCGCCGGGGCGCCCGCCCGGGCGGTGCACCCCTTCGCCGAAGTTGAGCAGCGTGTTCGTGGTGCCCCGGTAGCCCAGCTTGTGGTTGAGGCCGACCAGCACGACGTCGTTGCGGGCGCCCAGCGCGCCGTCGTCGCCCAGCAGCACCTTGGGCACGATGAACAGCGAGATCCCCTTGACCCCCGGCGGCCCGCCGGGAATCCGGGCGAGCACCAGGTGCACGATGTTCTCGGCGAGTTCGTGGTCCCCACCGGAGATCCACATCTTGGTGCCGTGCAGCCGGTACGTCCCGTCGTCCTGCGGCTCCGCCCGGGTGGTGATGTCCGCCAGTGAGCTGCCGGCCTGCGGCTCGGACAGGCACATGGTGCCGAAGAACCGGCCCCGCACCATCGGCCGTACCCAGGTGTCGACCTGCTCGGCGCTGCCGTGCGCCAGCAGCAGGTTGGCGTTGCCCAGCGTGAGGAACGGGTACGCCGAGGTGGCCACGTTGGCGGCCTGGAACCAGGCGAAGCAGGCCGCCGCGACGGCGTGCGGCAGTTGCATGCCACCGACCGAGGAGTCCAGGCTGGCGGCCAGCAGCCCGGTCTCGGCGAACACGTCCAGCGCCGCCTTGACCTGCGGGATCAGCCGCACCCGCTGGCCGTCGAAGGTGGGCTCGGTGAGGTCGGCCGCCCGGTTGTGCGGGGCGAACCGCTCGGTGGCCACCTGCTCGGCGAGGTCCAGCACGGCGTCGAAGGTCTCCCGCGAGTGCTCGGCGTAGCGGGACCGTTCGGTCAGCCGCGCCACGTCCAGCCACTCGTGCAGCAGGAACCTCAGGTCACGGCGGGAGAGCAGGGTGGACGGCACGGGTCTCCTTCCTCGGCGGGCCGACGGCACCGCGATCCGGCCCGGCCGCCCTTCCGCAGCTCATCCTGGCCGATCGCGCCGCCCGACGCACCAACCGCGCGCCCGCCGCGTCGCGCCGGATCCGCTCGGGCCGGCCCGCCCCCGTCCCGCCGGGCCGGCCCGTCCGCGATCCCCCGTCGGCTACACCGGCCGCCAGGACGCCGGGTCGTCCCACCCGTCCACCAGCCGGATGGACGCGGCCAGGTCGAGCGCGCCGGCCCGGCCACCCACCGCCGCCTGCCCCGCCACCGTCTCGGAGTTGACCTCGGCGACGCAGCCGGTGCAGCCGCCGGGCAGCTGGGCGACCCGGTAGACGCCCATTCCGGCGGGTCCGTCGGTGGCCGTGGCCGGCCGGCCGGCCACGGTGAGCCCGCCCTTGAACTCGCTGTCCTTGAAGATCCCGTTGCTCACGCCGAGCATGTAGTCGGCGCGAACCTCCGCCGAGCCGACGTTCTCCGGCAGCACGTACCGCAGGCTCGCGTCCAGCCACCCGCCCCGGAACGTCCGTATCTCGGTGCCCTCCAGGACCACTCCCCCGGGAGCGGCGACCGACGCGAAGGGTACGGTCACCGGTCGCTCCTCCCAGACCAGCCCTTCGGCGATCTGGCGGGCGAGTTCCTCCGGGCGGTCGTACTCCCAGACGCTGATCGCGATCCAGCCGTCCGGGGCGTACTGCCAGGAGAGCACGGCAGCGTGCTGGTGGGTGTAGAAGAACGCGGGCTTCCCGTTCACCGGCGCCACCGGCGCGCCGGGCAGCGGAACCTCTGGCGGGGGACCGCCCATTCGCCGGTCCTCGACCCGTTCCCGCTCGTTGAAGAAGACGTCCACCCCGCGGGCGCCCATCCGGACGGTCACCGACGCGGAGAACGCCATGATCGGGCCCGCCTCGACCGGTCCGCCCGGGCTGATCGCGTCCGGCACGCTCGCGTTGACCGTCACCATCCGGACGTCCGTCTCGTAGGTCTGGTGGCCCACGTTCGGGGGCAGCGAGCCGAGCCGGAACGGCTGGCGGGTCGGGTCGAACCGCTCGGGCGCCACGGTGGGCGGCCCGGCCGGCGTCGGTGTCCCGCTGTCGGCCGGCGTCGGCGTCCGGGCGGCCCGGGGGCCACCGGCGAGGACGGTCCCGCCGAGCACCGCGACCACTGTCAGCACGGCGGCTGCCCCGGCGACGGCGAACCGCCGCCGCCGCAGCATCCGCTCGCCGCCGGTGACCAGTTCCGTCGCCGGCACGCCCCCGGCCGGCAGTTCGTCGGCTATCCGGCTCAGCAGGGTACGCACCGCCCGCTCCTCGTTGTCGTTCACCGCGCCACTTCCTCCGAGTCCGTGTCCAGCGGCAGCCAGCGGCGCAGCGCGGCGAGTCCCCGCGCGGTCTGGCTCTTCACGTTGCCGGTCGAGCAGCCGAGCACCCCGGCGGTCTGCTCGACGGAGAGGTCCGCGTAGAACCGCAGCACCAGCACGACCCGCTGCCCCGGCGGCACGGACGCCAGCGCGCGGCGCAGCGTGACCGCGTCCACCACGGCGTCGTCCGGGCCGCCCGGGTCGTCGCGGGGCACCGGCTCGGGCGTACGGTCCAGCAGCCGTACCCCCCACCAGCGAGACCGCCGCTCCTCCTGGAAGACCCGCACCAGCATCCGGTGCACGTACGCCTCGACGTCGTCGGCGCCCCGCACCCGTGGCCACTTGAGGTAGAGCTTGGTCAGCGTCTGCTGCACCACGTCGTCGGCCCGGTGCTGGTCACCGGTGAGCAGGTAGGCGGTGCGGCGCAGCTTCGGGGTGGTGGCCGTGACGAATTCGACGTACTCGTGCCGTTGTGTCGCCTGCATCCACCACTCCCGTCCACTGCCGTCACCGTAGGGATGGGCGCGGCGCCCGATCCGGTTGCACGCACCCCGTGAGACGGTGTCAGCCCAGCTCACCGACCAGGTGCTCGACCAGGTCGCGGGGCAGCCCGTGGGTGTCGTGCAGCCAGCGGTAGTCCTCGCCGGTCAGCGGCCCGCGGGAGCGGCGCCGGCGGACCAGCGGCCGGCCCCGCCGCAGCAGTTCCCGGAACCGGCGCTCCTCGCCGCCGAACACCTGGCGCACCTCGTCGACGCCGGTCTGCTGCCCGAACCCGTCCAGAGTGTGCCGGACCGGCTCGGTCGGCAGGTCGGAGAGGGTGCGGGACGGGTCGTCGCGCCACAGGGTGGTGAGCACCCGGCGGACCAGCCGGCGCAGCACGTATCCCCGGCCGGTGTTCGACGGGCGGACGCCGTCGCCGACGACTACCACGCCGGAGCGGAGGTGGTCGCAGACCTGGCGCAGCGGCACCTCGTCCAGCCGCCACAGGCCGCCGACGCCGCGCACCCACGGTCGCAGGCCGTCGCCCTCGAAGACCGACCGGGTGCCGCCCAGCACCATCTCCAGCCGCTCCAGCCCCATCCCGGTGTCCACGTTGGGCTGCCGCAGCGGCTCCAGCCGGCCGTCGTCGTGCCGGTGGTGGCGCATCTGCACGTGGTTCCAGACCTCCATCCACCGGTCGTCGGTGCCCGGGGTGCCCCCGGGCGGGCCGTCCCCGGTCCAGACGAAGATCTCCGAGTCGGGTCCGCAGGGTCCGGTCGGTCCGTTGGACCACCAGTTGTCCTCCCCGCTGGTCAACTCCACCGGTACCCCGAGCTCCGCCCAGGTCTCCAGCGAGACCCGGTCCGGCCCGAGCTGCTCGTCGCCACCGAACACTGTCGCGTGCAACCGGTCCGGTTCGACGCCGAAGCCCTCCCGTAGCAGCTCGTGGCCCCAGCGCAGGCTCTGCGAGACGTCGTAGTCGCCGAGCGACCACGAGCCGAGCATCTCGAACACGGTCAGGTGGGTGCGGTCGCCGACCTCGTCCAGGTCGGTGGTGCGCAGGCAGCGCTGGACGTTCACCAGCCGGCGGCCGAGCGGGTGGGGACGGCCCTGCAGGTGGGGCGTCAGCGGGTGCATCCCGGAGGTGGTGAACAGGACCGGATCACCGGGCGGCGGGATGAGCGAGCTGTCGGGCACCGGCCGGTGGCTGCGCTCGCGGTAGAAGTCGAGGAAGGTGCGGACGATCTCGTCGCGGTTCATGGCGGATGCCTCTCGGGTCGTGGTGACCGGAAAGGGTCCGCTGGCGCGGAACGGGTTGCCCCGGGACGCGAAGAAGCCGGCGGACCGTTTCCGGTCGCCGGCGAAGGGGTCTGGAGATCAGGCGGCGGCGACCGACGAGCTGGCAGCTCGTGCGGTCGCGGCGATGCTTCGGCGCCTGGACTCCATGCCCCGACTGTACGTCGCCCCGGCGCCGCCGCCCACCGGTTTACCCGCCGGCGCCCGGGAGGGGGCGGGCCGGGAACCGACCCGCCGGGCGGCGTCGCGGTGCCGGGTCAGCCGCCCAGCGACGGCGCGAGGGCGCGCGCCGGCCGGTCGTCGGCCCGGCTCGCGTCGGCCGGGCTCGGGTCAGCCGGGGTCCGGTTGGGCAGGGAGAGCCGGAAAACCTTCTTCCAGGCGGAGAAGACCTGCCGGGGCAACGAGCCGGCGGTGTAGCGCAGCCCGTACCGGTCGAAGAGCGCCCGCACCTCGGGGGCGATCTCCTGGTAGCGGTTGCTCGGCAGGTCCGGGAAGAGGTGGTGCTCGATCTGGAAGGACAGGTTCCCGGTCATCAGGTGCAGCAGCCGGCTGCCGCTGATGTTCGCCGACCCGAGCATCTGCCGCAGGTACCACTCGCCGCGGGTCTCCCCCTCGATGGAACGCTTCTCGAAGGTCTCCACGCCCTCCGGGAAGTGCCCGCACATGATCACCGAGTGGCTCCACACGTTGCGGATCAGGTTCGCGGTGAAGGTGGCGGCCAGGGTGCTGAGGAACGAGGGGCCGGACAGCAGCGGGTGCAGCACGTAGTCCTTCAGCACCTGCCGGCGGATCTTGCGCCCGACCGCCTTGGCCCGGGCCCGGAACTGCGGGTCCCGGTGCCGCCCCTGCTGCAGGTTCTTGCCCAGTTCCAGGTCGTACGCGGCGATGCCGTACTCGAAGAAGCACGCGTTGACGAAGTTCCACAGCGGCTGGCCGAGGTGCATCGGGTGCCACGGCTGGTCCTCGTCGACCCGCATGATGCCGTAGCCGAGGTCGTTGTCCTTACCGACGACGTTCGTGTACCGGTGGTGCAGTTCGTTGTGCGAGTGCTTCCACTGGTCCGCCGGCGAGACGTGGTCCCACTCCCAGGTGGTCGAGTGGATCTTCGGGTCGCGCATCCAGTCCCACTGGCCGTGCAGGACGTTGTGCCCGATCTCCATGTTCTCCAGGATCTTCGCGACCGCGAGCCCGGCGGTGCCGACCACCCAGGCCGGCGGGAAGAGCGAGAACAGCAGCACCGCCCGGCTGCCCAGCTCCAGCCGGCGCTGGGTGCTGATGACCTTGCGGATGTACGCGGCGTCCCGCTCGCCCCGGCTGGCCACCACCCGGTCGCGGATCGCGTCGAGTTCCCGGCCGATGGTCTCGATGTCCTCGGCCGTCAGGTGCGCGATCGGGTTGTCGGGCTTCTTCTGGATCACGGTCACGTCGGGGTCTCCGATCAGAGGTCGAGGTCGCAGGGGCCGGCGGCCGCCGAGACGCAGGTCTGCACGAGGACGCCGTCGCCGGGCACGGCGGTGGTGAGCTGGCCGCTGCGCAGGTCGCGGACGGCGCCCTGGCGCAGCGGCACGACGCAGCCGAAGCAGATGCCCATCCGGCAGCCCGAGGGCATCAGCACCCCGGCCCGCTCGCCGGCGTCCAGGATCGGGGTCGCTCCGTCGGTCTCGACGGTCACCGCGGCCCGGGTGAAGGTGAGCGTCCCGCCCTCGCCGGGCGTCACCACGGTCGGGCGGAACCGTTCGGTGTGCAGCCGGTCGGGGCACCCGCGCGCCGTCCAGTGCTCCTCCAGCGCGTCGAGCAGGCCGACCGGCCCGCAGGCCCAGGTCTCGCGGTCGAGGTGGTCGGGCACCAGGGCGTCGAGATCGGCGACGCCGAGCAGGCCGTCGGTGTCGGTGTGCCGCTCCACCAACCGGATCGCCCCGTCGGCGGCGAGCCGGCGCAGCTCGGCGCCGAAGATCACCTGGGCCGCGCTGGGCGCGGAGTGCACCACGACCACGTCGGCGCCGGCCAGCGCGCCGGCGCGCAGCATCCCCATCACCGGGGTGATCCCGCTGCCGGCGGTGAGGAAGAGGACCCGGCCCGGTGCCGGGTCCGGCAGCACGAAGTCGCCCTGGGCCTGGTCGAGCTGCACGATCGTCCCGGGCCGCAGCCGGCGGACGAGGTGGTTGCTGACCAGCCCGTCGGGGATGGCCTTGACCGTCACGGTGATCGGGTCGCCGCGCCGGCCGGGGGCCGAGGTGACCGAGTAGGCCCGCCACTGGCGTACGCCGTCGACGTCGACGCCGAGCCGCACGTACTGCCCGGGGGTGTGCCCGCGCCAGCCACGGCCGGGGCGGATGACCAGGGTCGCCGCGTCCGGGGTCTCCGGGCGGACGGCGAGGATCCGGCCGCGCAGGTCCGCCGAGCGCAGCGGCGCGAGCAGGTCGAGGTAGTCCTCGGGCAGCAGCGGGGTGGTGACCGCGGCGGCCAGCCGGAGCAGTCCGCCCCGAACGGACCGCTTTGCCCGAGAGGCGGGGACTGTCGTGGTCATCTCTCGATGGTCGCGGCCCGCTGGCATAAAATCTTGGCTTTGGCGGGTGAAGTGATCCCGCATTCTTGTGCGGAGGGAACAACTCGTGACGGAGGGTACGAGAGCGACGTACCGTGCGGCCCGCCTGGAGCTCGACGAACGGGTGGCCGACGCCCTGCGCGATCGGCTGCCGCTGCTCGCCGAGCGCACGGTCGCCGCGATCACCGCCGAGGTGCCCAGCTACTCCGGCGCCCTCACCGGCCAGATGCGCGCCAAGATCGCCAACGCGGTGCAGATCGCGCTCGGCACCTTCCTCCAGCTGATCGAGCGGCCCCGGACGGCCGACCCGAGCACCCCGCTGGTTCCCGCGCTGGAGGCCGCGTACGCCCTGGGCAGCGGCGAGGCGCGCTCCGGGCGGAGCATGGACGCGCTGCTGGCCGCCTACCGGGTGGGCGCCCGGGTCTCCTGGCGGGAGATGGCCGCCACCACCGTCGAGGGCGGGCTCGCCGCGGCGACCGTCGCCGAGTTCGCCGAGCTGATGTTCGCCTACATCGACGAGCTCTCCGCCGCCAGCGTCGCCGGCCACTCCGACGAGCTGGCCAGCGCCGGGCGGGCCCGACGACGCAACCTGGAACGGCTGACCCAGCAGTTGCTCGCCGGCGAGCCGGAGGAGGTGCTGCTGCGCAGCGCCGAGCGGGCCGACTGGCCGCCGCCGCAGACCCTCACCGTCGTCCTGCTGCCGCGGGCCAACCTGCGCTCGGCGCTGGCGCTGCTCGACGAGCACACCCTGGAGAGCCCGGAGGACCTGCCCACGGCGGAACCGGACGCGGAACTGGCCGTGCTGCTCGTCCCGGACGCCCACGGCGACCGACGGCGCCAGCTCGCCCGGGTGCTGCACGGCCGGCGGGCCGTGCTCGGCCCGGCCCGCCCGTGGACCCGGGCCGCGTACGCCTACCAGCGGGCCGGCCGGGCGCACGCGCTCGGCATCGAGCACCCGGCGGACGGCGCCCCGCTGGACACCGAGCAGCACCTGGCCGAGCTGCTGCTCGGCACCGACCCGGAGACGCTGGCCGACCTGCGGGCCCGGGCGCTGGCGCCGCTGGCCGGGCTGCCGCCGGCCACCGCCGACCGGCTCGCCGAGACGCTGCGCTCCTGGCTGCTTCACCACGGCCGGCGTGACGACGTGGCGGCCGACCTCTTCGTGCACCCGCAGACGGTCCGCTACCGGATGGGCAAGCTGCGCGAGCTGTACGGCGACCGGCTCACCGACCCGGCCAGTGTCCTCGACCTCACGCTCGCCCTGGCCTACCCGGTCAGCGCACCGCCTCCTTCGTGACGCTGGGCGATGGCGGCGGGGTGGACTGAGGGGTCGGGGCGGGGCTGCCCGAGGTCAGCAGCGCCGCGACAGCGGTGCTCGCCACGGCGGTTCCGAGCGCGGTGGCCACCGCGACGAGCACGGTGCCGGCCGGGGTGGCGAGGGCGCGGACGCTCCTGATGTTGCGCAGCCGGTCCCAGCGGTAGCCGGCGAGCGCGGCCAGCCGCCGCTCCCAGGCGAGGCCGAGCACCACGCAGAAGACCACCACCTGGCCGGCCCGGATGGCCAGCGCCAGGAACAACTCGCCAGCGGTGGTGATGCTGGTCTCGCCGGCCCAGTCGGTCCGCGGGCTGACCGACGACAGCACGGTCAGCAACTCGGCCGGCAGGACGAGCAGCACCAGCGCCATCGCCTTGGCCACCGGCGTCCGGCCGCGGATCAACGCGTAGAAGTATCCGTAGACGGCCGCGTAGGCGAACCACCGCAGGATGTGGATCACCACCACGGCCACCTGCCACACCGGGCGCTCCAGGAACAACCCGGGCTCCGCGACGAGCAGCGCCCACACCTCGTACCCGACGACGAGGACGACGAGCGGCGTGGCATAGCCGACGGCGGCGACCGCCCCGTCAGCGGGCGGGCGGCCCCCGGCGGTGGCCAGGGCGTCGCTGACCGGGAGACCGGCGACCGTCCGGCCCCGAGCGGCCGCCGCCTGGTCGATGCGGTGCTGCCGGCGCTCGTACTCCCGGATGCCCACCGAGCCGTCACGCAGCAGGGCTCGGGCCGAGCGGTAGACGTCGTGCGCGCTGAGTTCCATCAGCCGGCGCCGCATCTCGGCCTTGACCAGCGCGGTGTGTGCCGCCGGCCCGACCGCGGCGCGGGCGACCGCGGCGGGTCCCCGCCGCCTCGGCAGCAGCAGCCACCAGGACGCCAGCAGCGCGGCCACCGCCAGCGCGTTGAACTGGACCAGGTCGTTGTGCTCGACGGCGAGCACGACGAGGCTCGCCAGCGCCAGTCCCCACACGACGATGTCGTCCAGGGCCTCCGCCCGGTCGCCCCGACGCCGCAGCGCCGCCACGGCCACCACCACGAGCGCCACGCCCAGCAGGGCGGTGGCCGTGGTGAGGCCGCCGAACACGGCCGCGACGACCGGCCGTTCCAGGTCGCCGTAGCCGTCACTGGCCAGCGCGAGGATCGGCAGGAACGACACCGCACCCCCGACGTAGAGGAGAACGCGCTGGCCGGCGCCGAACCCGGCGGGCCGGTCCGGCCCCCAGGCCGGGTCGGCGAGGAACGCGCACAGCAGGCCGAAGGACACCGCCAGGGACAGGTGGTAGACCGAGGCGACGTCCACGTCGTCCTCCCGCAGCGCCGACGCCGTGGCCATGAGCAGGACGACCGCGACACCGGTGGCCACCCCGCGCCACACGCTGGCGCGCAGTGCCCGGGCCAGGGCGGCCGCGCTGGCGATCACCGCCAGGTAGCCGAGCAGTTCCGCCACCGAGGGGACCAGGTAGACGTACCGGACGGTCGGCGAGACGGCGCCGACGACCACTGCCAGCAGCAGACAGCCGAGCAGCAGACGGCGGTGCTGCCCCGGATCCCACGGCGGCAGGCCCCGCAGCAGCCGGGCCCGACTCGCCAGCAACAGCACCGCGAACACCACCGTGACACCGACCAGCAGGCTGTCCCGCAGCGGCCCCGTCCCGTCGTAGCCGAACAGGAGGATCAGCGTTCCCACCGACACCACGAGGCGCGCGGCGCCCCACCCGACCGCCACCGCTCCGCCGTCACGACGCGCCCGCCACCACACCAGCAGCAGGAGGAGCCACGGACCGAGGAGCACGATCCCGGTAGCGAACACCACGCCGGACCGGCTCAACAGGAACCCGTCGAAGGGCCCCGGGGAGGGGACCACGACACTGCCGACCGGACCCTTCTGGGCCGCCTCGACAGTGATTCGGGCGGTTCCCGGCGGACCCTCCAGCCGCACCGTGGTCGGGCTCTGCCGCACCACCGACGCGCCGGAGACCGCAACCACCTCCGCGTCACCGGCCTCGACGATGAGGGTCCGGCGGCTCACCACACTGGACGGCGACGGCCGCGGGTCGCGGGTGCTGTCGTCCCCCGATCTCCAGCGGGAAGCTCATCCGCACGCGCTCGCCGTCGTACTCGACCAACCCGGCGTAGGCCACGCCGGGAAACCGGACGTGGGCGGGGCCGCCGGGCCCCCGCTCCACCGTCGGCCGGCCGGTGGCGGCGGCCGTTCCGCCGATCACCCGCGCCACCAGGTCGGAGCCGGTGACCGACCCCTCGGCGACCAGCGGCAGCAGCGGGTCCTCGGCCTGCAGCACCAGGTCGTGCTCGACCTGCGCCACCACCTCCAGGGGCTCGCCGTCGGCGCCGTTGCGCCGCTCGATCCGCACCCGCACCTCTGCGGTCCTCGGTGGATGGCGCGGGTCGTCCCACCACGGCTCAACGGACGGGGACGGCGACGGGGACGGCGTCGGCACCGGCTCGTGATCCTCGTCGAACCAGGTCAGCGTTCCGGCGGACAGCAGCAGGGCCGCCAGCGCGGCGAGCACGGCAGCGTAGAACAGAGCGACCTGGCCGCTGGCGAACGGGAGACGCATGGAAGGCAACGTACGGATCACCCGGGACGGCCACCGGAATCTGTCGGCTACCTGACGACGGCGACGGCTGGGAAGCCGCGGGACCGGTGTCACCCGCCGGCTGAGGCGGGCGGTCCGGCCCGCCGCCGCCCGCTCAGGCGACGTGCTCCCGGTACCCGGCGATCGCCTCGTCCAGCACGACCCGGCCGGGCCGGGACCAGACCTCCTCGGCGAAGACCTCCACCTCGATCGGCCCGGTGTAGCCGGCGGCGTCGACCGCCTCCCGGAAGCGCCGCAGCTCGACGCAGCCGGCGCCGGGCAGGCCCCGGCCGAGCAGCACCCCGGCGGGCAGCGGCGTGACCCAGTCGGCGACCTGGAAGCAGGCGATCCGCTCCGCCCGCCCGGCCCGGGCGATCTGCGCCCACACCTGGTCGTCCCACCACAGGTGGTACGTGTCCACCACGACACCCACCGCCTCCGGCGGGTACGGCTCGGCCAGATCGAGCGCCTGGCCGAGGCTGGCGACCACGCACCGGTCGGAGCAGAACATCGGATGCAGCGGCTCGACCGCGAGCCGTACGCCCGCGGCCAGCGCGTGCGGCACCAGCGCACCGATCGCCTCGCCGACGTGCGCCCGGGCGGCGTCGAGATCCCGGCTGCCGGCCGGCAGCCCGCCGGAGACCAGCACCAGCACCGGCGCGCCGACGCCGGCCGCCTCGTCGATCGCCCGCCGGTTCTCGTCGAACCAACCGGGCGCGTCGAAAAAGCCGCCGCGGCACAGCGAGGTGACGGTGAGGCCGGCGCCCCGGACCAGGGCCGCGGCCGCCTCGACGCCGAGCCCGGACAGGTCCTCGCGCCACAGCCCGACGTTGCCGACACCGGCGTCCACGCACCCGGCGACCAGATCCGGCAGCGGCCAGCGGCGGGTGGTGGCCGAGTTCAGCGCGAACCGCTTCACTGCGCCACCCCCGCCGTGGTCAGGTACGCCCGCGCGCGGTGGGCGGCCAACTCGGCGTCGGGCAGCAGCCCGGCGGCGTCGGCGAGCCGCAGCAGCCGGGCCAGGTGCGCCGGCGACCGGCCCGACTGCAGGCCGCCGACCATTGTGAAGTGGTCCTGGTGGCCGGCCAGCCAGGCGAGGAAGACGATGCCGGTCTTGTAGTAGAAGGTCGGCGCGCCGAACAGGTGCCGCGCCAGCGGCAACGTCGGGGCCAGCAGCCGGTCGTACCCGGCCAGGTCACCGGTGTCGAGGGCGCGCAGCGCGGCGGCGGCCGGCGGGGCGATGGCCGCCAGCACGCCGAGCAACGCATCGGAGTGGCCCTGCGCGTCGCCCCGGATCAGCGCCGGATAGTTGAAGTCGTCGCCGGTGTAGAGCCGCACCCCGGCCGGCAGCCGTCGGCGCAGCGCCACCTCGAACTCCTCGTCGAGCAGCGACAGCTTGATCCCGTCGACCTTGCCGGGGTGGCCGGCGATCAACGCCACCACGGTGTCCGCCGCGCCGGCCGGGTCGCCGTCGCCCCAGTAGCCGGCCAGCGCCGGGTCGAACGCCGGACCCAGCCAGTGCAGCACGACGGGGTCGTCCGCGTCGTCGATCAGCCGGCCGTACACGTCGAGGTAGTCCTCGGCGGAGCGGGCCGTCGCCGCGAGGTGTCGGCTGCACATCAGCACCGGCCGGGCGCCGGCCTCCTGCACGTCGGCGAGCTGCTCGGCGTACGCCTTGCGGATCTCGTCCAGGGTGGCCGGGCCGGCCGGCAGCTGGTCGGTGGCGACGCCGGCGCAGATCGCGCCGCCCTCGGCCCGGGCCGCCGCCGCCGAGCGCCGCACCAGCTCGCGCGCCGTGGGGTAGTCCAGCCCCATCCCCCGCTGGGCGGTGTCCATCGCCTCGGCCACCCCGAACCCGTACGACCACAGGTGCCGGCGGAACGCCAGCGTCGCGTCCCAGTCCACCGCCGCGGGCGCGCCCGGCACGTTCTCCGCCCGCGGGTCGGCGACCACGTGCGCGGCGGCGTACGCCACCCGGCTGGTGAACGGCGCGCCGGGCACGGCGTGCTCGCCGCCCGCGCCGGAGAGGATGTACGCCCCGTCCGGCAGCCGCACCGTGGCACTCATGCCGGCTCCCCGCCGGTCAGCTCCGGGATCTCCACCCGGCGGCCCTCCCGCGCGGACAGCAGGCCCAGCTCGGCCAGTTGCACGCCGCGGGCGCCGGACCACAGGTCCCAGCTGTACGGGGCGTCCTCGGCGACGTGCCGCAGGAACATCTCCCACTGCGTCTTGAAGCCGTTGTCGTACACCTCGTTGTCCGGCACCTCCTGCCACTGCGACCGGAAGTCGTCGGTGGACGGCAGGTCGGGGTTCCACACCGGCTTCGGGGTGCTGGCCCGGTGCTGCACCCGGCAGCGGCGCAGCCCGGCCACGGCGCTGCCCTCGGTGCCGTCGACCTGGAACTCGACCAGCTCGTCCCGGTTGACCCGGACCGCCCAGGACGAGTTGATCTGCGCGACGATGCCGCCGTCGAGTTCGAAGATGGCGTACGCGGCGTCGTCGGCGGTGGCGTCGTAGGGCTGGCCGTCCTCGTCCCAGCGGCGCGGGATGTGCGTGGTGACGTGGGCGGTGACCGCCCGCACCGGCCCGAAGACCTGCTCCAGCACGTAGTGCCAGTGCGGGAACATGTCGACCACGATGCCGCCGCCGTCGGCGGCCCGGTAGTTCCAGCTCGGGCGCTGCGCGGCCTGCCAGTCGCCCTCGAAGACCCAGTAGCCGAACTCGCCGCGCACCGACAGGATCCGGCCGAAGAACCCGCCGCGCACCAGCCGGTCGAGCTTGCGCAGGCCGGGCAGGAAGAGCTTGTCCTGCACGACGCCGTGCCGCACCCCGGCCGCGTCGGCGGCCCGGGCCAGTTCGACGGCGCCGTGCAGGGTGGTGGCCAGCGGCTTCTCGGTGTAGATGTGCTTGCCGGCCTCGATGGCCAGGCCGATGGCCTTCTCCCGCTCGCTGGTCACCTGGGCGTCGAAGTAGATAGCGGTGTCCGGGCGGGCGAGCGCCGCGGCGAGGTCGGTGGTCCAGTCGGTCAGCCCGTGCCGGTCCGCGACGTCGCGCAGCTTGGCCTCGTTGCGGCCGACCAGCACGAGTTCCGGCCACAGCCGCCCGCCGCCGCGCAGCGGGACGCCGCCCTGCTCGCGGATCGCCAGCAGGGACCGGACCAGATGCTGTCGGTAGCCCATCCGCCCGGTCACGCCGTTCATGACGATCCCCATCGGGATACGTGCCGTCATCGCCTCGCCCTCCAGGTAAGCGGGGTTTCTCGCGCACCCGGCCGGGTGCCGCAGCTCGGGGTGCCCCGGCGGGGTGCGGCGGCCCCGTCGCCGCCGCCCCCGCCGGTGCGGGTCAGGCCGGCGTGCCGGTCACCGTGAGGTGACGCAGCCGGCCGACGTTGTCGAAGGAGCCGAAGCCGACCCGGCCGGAGCCGAACGTGGTGTCCTTCGCGGTCATCAGCGGGTCCTTGTGCCCGTCAACGTAGACAGCGATCTCCCCGGTGGCCGGCAGGTGCTTCACCCGCACCTTGTGCCAGTCGGCGTCGGTGATCGCCGGGTTGGCGCCGCGGGACCGCCCGTTCCACTGGTGGTCGATGCGTTCCCGGTCGGCGTTGTCGACCTTGAAGATGCCGTTGTGCGGGTAGATCGTGTGGTCGGTGGAGAGGTGGGCGTAGTAGAACTCGGTGTCCGACCGCCAGCCGAAGACGATGATGACGTCCCGGTTGGTGATCTCCACCGGTGTGTCCAGCCGTACCCGGGCCTCGATTTCGACCGACGACCAGGCCGGTCCGGCGGTCAGCACCGCGTACTCGAACGGCCGGCGCGGGCCGGGCCGGCTGACCCCGGCCTCGGCGAGGATCACCTCGTCCCTGGTGAACTGCCACTTCGACGGGGTCACCGGCGCCCAGTTGTGCGCGCCGGCGGTCCTGCGCAGCCGGGTGTCGCCGACGTCGCCGGCGGCGAAGACCCGGGTGCCGGTGACCTTCCAGACCTTGCCGTTGGCCTTGGCCAGGATGTAGAGCTCGCCGGCGGCGTCGGTGCCGAAGCGCAGGTCGACCCGGTTGGGGTCGCCGGGCGCGCCGGGGCCGGAGAGGTCCTGCATCCGCACCGGGTTGCCGGCGGCGTCGAACAGCGCGAGGCGGTGGATCGGGGCCAGGCCGGCGCCCCGGCGCATCCGGTTCGCCTCGGTGTAGAGCACCCGGCCGTCGACCAGGTCACCGAAGACGTACTTGCCGCGCAGCGCGGGCAGTTCCCTGCCCCGGTAGACGAACCCGCCGGCCACCGCGACCCCCACGTCCGAGGTGCAGTTCCAGCCGGGCGCCGGGTCGTGGTCGTACGCGGCGACCGGGTAGGTGTAGCCGTAGCTGGCGTCGTCGGCGGGCAGCGGCAGCAGCTTGTCGCAGGGGTTGGTGGCCGTCTTGTCGAAGACGTACGCTCCCTCCCGCTCGCTCCAGCCGAAGTTGTCACCGGCGCGCACCTCGTAGATCGCCTCGACGGCGTGCTCGCCGATGTGCCCCAGGTACATCCGGCCGGTGGCCCGGTCCCAGCTGAACCGGTGCGGGTCACGGAAGCCGACCGCGTAGATCTCGCCGAGCGCGCCGGCCCGGCCGACGAACGGGTTGCTGGCCGGGATGCCGTACTGGCCGTTGGCGGAGTCGCTGCCGCGCGGGTCGATGCGCAGCAGCTTGCCGTGCGGCATGGCCAGGTTCTGCGGGTCGGTGTTGCGCACCCCGAGGCCGCCGTCGCCGACGGCCAGGTACAGCAGCCCGTAGTCGCTGTCGTGGCGCTTCGCCGTGGGGTTGAAGTTGATCTCCTGGATGCCGTGGATCTGGCCGCCGAACCCGATTCGCAGGACCTCCCGGCGGCTGCCGGCGAAGGTGTCGGCGGCCGGGTCGGTCGCCGTCCACTCGGTGATCACCCCGTGGAACAGCGTGTTGGACTGGGCGTAGTCCGGGACCTCGGTGGTGGCCGACGCCTGTTCGGTGTGGATGGTGTAGAACCGGCCGTTGCTGCCGAACTCCGGGTGGAAGGCGACGTAGCCGAAGCCCTGGCCGAGCCCGCGGCCGGAGAAGAACTGCGGTGCGAAGGTCGCGGCGACGTCCAGGTAGACGTGCGGCACGCCGTCCTCGACGAGGTAGAGCTTGCCGTTGAGGTCGGGTACGGCCCGCCGGCCGGATCGGTCGGGCAACTCCATGATGGTGTTGATCCGCGCGGTCCGCATGAGCCGCTGGTCGGTCGGCGCGGGGGTGGGGAACGACTGCGGGAAGCTGGCGTACTCGGTGAGCACCAGGCCGAGCCGGGACTGGGTGGGCATCTCGGTGACCGGATCGTCGATCGGGTCGGCGGCCCGGGCGGGCGCGGCGACCAGGGTGGACAGGACCAGGGCGGCGGCCGTGAGCCCGGCTGCCAGCGCGGATCTGCGGATGCTGCCGATACTGTGCACGCGGGTCTCCTTCTCGGTGGGGTCGTGCCGAGCGTGGTCAGCGGGCCAGGTAGCGGTACTGCTTCTCGACGTCGCGGGCGGAGACCGCGGTGTCGAGGAACATCAGGGCGTCCATGCGGCAGTCGCACGGGTTGCGTTCCAGGTTGTCCTGCGGGAAGCTCCCGCCGATCTTGATGCCCCGCGGGTCGGAGGCGGTGGTGACGTGCGGGCCGGGCCCGGCCACCAGCCACGGGTCGTCGGTGCGGGTGTAGAAGCCGTCCAGCGGCCGGCCGTTGCGGTAGAGCGCCATCGTCCCGGCGTTGAAGTCGAAGGTGGCGGCAAGGTGCACCCACTCCCCCTTCGGCAGCAGGGTGCGCCAGTCGGCGCTGGCGGCGAAGGTCTGCGAGTTGCCGCCGTCCAGCCGCCGGCCGAGGGCGACCAGCCGCAGTTCGCCGTTGACGTCGATCAGTTCGAGCAGCGCCCGGACGCCGTGGCCGTCGGAGTCACCGGTCAGCACGCCGGCCAGGCCGATCGCGTTGAACCGGTCGTCCGGGTTCGGGGTGGTGGAGTTGGGCAGCGGGGCGTCCATCTCCAGCTTGAACCAGCCCATCACGGTGGTGCCGGCGACGGCGCTGAACGGGCGCAGGGTGCGTACGCCGCTGGCCGAAAAGATGCCGGCCTTCCAGTCGTCGTTGCCGGCCTGGGCCGGGTCGACCTGCCGGGTCTGCAGCGCCTTGCCGCTGCCGGGGTAGGCGCGTTCCGGTACCCGCATGGCGGCGCCGCCGTTGACGAGTTCGATCTCGGTGCCGGAGCGGCCCTGGTCGCGCTCCAGCGCGACGTCGCCGGGCACCGGGTGGTCGAAGTCGTAGTAGGCGACCAGGTGCTCGCGCAGGGTGGGGTGGACGTCGCGGGGACGGTTCCGGTCCGCCTGGGCCGGCGCTGTTCCGGCGCCGGCCAGGACACCGACCGCCAGCAGGGCGGCGGTGACGGCGGCGGCGCGTCTGGCTCTGGTCATCGCGTACACCTCTCCTCGTGTCCGCGTGGCACGCAACCGCTTTCGAAAGCGCTTACGTGTCGCGCCCGGATCATCTCGTCGTGCCGTTCGTCGCGGGGTCGCCTCGGGAGTCGCGGGGTCGGTTGCGGGTCGGGGTCAGCGCTTCGGCGTGACCGCCGGCTCGGCGGGCCGCCCGCCGAGATACAGCTCGCCGAGCTGGGGGTCGGCGAGCAGTTGCGCCGCCGGCCCCGAGATGTGCACCCGCCCGAGGTCGAGTACGCAGCCCAGGTCGGCGGTCTCCAGCGCCCGCCGGGCGTTCTGCTCCACCAGCAGCACCGCGGTGCCGGCGTCGCGCATCCGCACCACCTGCTCGAACACCGTGCTGGTCGCCTTCGGGTCCAGCCCCATCGAGGGCTCGTCCAGCAGCACCACCTTGGGGTCCACCATCAGCGAGCGGGCGAACTCCACCTGCTTCTGCTGGCCGCCGGAGAGCAGCCCGGCCAAGGCGTTCCAGCGCTGCGCGACCACCGGGAACAGTTCCCGGACGAACTCGGTCCGCTCGGCGATCAGCGCCTTGTTCCGCAGCGTGTAGCCGCCCAGCAGCACGTTCTCCGCCACGGTCATCTCGCGGAAGACGCTGTGCCCCTGCAGCACGTGGGCCACCCCGGAGGCGAGCATCCGCTGCGGGCCGTGGCCGGTCACGTCCACCCCGCCCACCAGGATCCGCCCGGAGCGCGGCCTGAGCAGGCCGCTGGCCACCTTCAGCACGGTGGACTTGCCGGCCCCGTTCGGGCCGACCAGGCAGACGATCGTGCCGGCCGGCACCGAGACGGTGAGGCCGCGCAGCACCGGCGCCGCGCGCCCGTAGCCGGCGTGCACGTCGACGAGTTCGATTTCAGACGCCAAGGTAAGCCCCCAGGACGCGTTCGTCGGTGCGGATCAGCGACGGCGGACCCTCGGCGATCGGGCGCCCGCGGTCGAACACCACGATGTGGTCGCTGACGCTCATCACCAGGTCCATGTTGTGCTCGACGATGACGAAGGTCCGCCCCTCGGCGTTGAGCTCGCGCACCAGGGAGCCGATCCGGTCCAGCAGCGCCGGGTTGACCCCGCCGGCCGGCTCGTCGAGCAGCACGGTCTCCGGGTTGCTCATCAGCACCCCGGCGAGTTCCAGCAGCTTCTGCTGCCCCCAGGACATGGTGCGCGCCTCGGCGTCGGCGAGGTGCTCGATACCCAGCCGGGTGAGCCACCCCCGGGCCCGGTCCACCTCCGCCCGGGTGTGCGCGCCGCGCAGCAGCCCGGCCATCCCACCCGGGCGGACCGCCGCGAGCACGTTGTCCAGGGCCGACATCCGGGGGAACACCCGGCACAGCTGGAAGGTGCGGCCGATGCCGGCGCGGGCGATGGCGTGCGGCGCCCGACGGGTGATCTCCTGCCCCCGGTACGTCGTCCGCCCGCCGTCGGGCCGGATCAGCCCGGTGACGCAGTTGAAGAACGTCGTCTTGCCTGACCCGTTCGGCCCGATCAGCGCGTTGACCTGGCCGTGCCGGAATGTCACGGTGGCGCCGTCGAGGGCCACCACGCCGCCGAACGCCTTGGTCAGCCCCTCGGTCGCCAGACCGGCCACCTCGCTCATGCCGCCACTCCGCTTCGCTCCGCGCCGCCATGCGACACCACCGCACCGCACCGATGACGCGCCTGCCGACGCCCGTTCATGGCCGCTCCTTCGTCGGTTGCGCGCGGCCGGGGGCCGCGGCGGCGTCGACCGGTTCCCGCGCCCCCGCCGAACGCTCGTCGCGCAGTTGCGCGGCGGTGACCTCACGGATGGAGCTCTGCGCGTTCCCGGACAGCCGGTTGGCCAGCGCGCCGATCGCCGGCAGCACGCCGTCGGGCATGAACAGCACCACGAGCGCGAGCAGCAGGCCGGTCGCGACCAGGTGCAACGGGGTGTTACCGAACTCGACCTTGAAGTACTCCAGCGCGATGCCGACCACCAGGGCGCCGACCAGCGGCCCGAACAGGTGCCGGACGCCGCCGAGCAGCGCCATCAGCACCAGGTAGGAGCCGGTCAGGATGGAGAACTGGAAGACCGGGTCGAGGTCGCCGAACCAGAGCGCGTAGAGCCCGCCGGCCAGCGCGGTGAAGCCGGCCGAGACGACGAACACCACGAGCTTGTACGCGAAGGTCGGCGTGCCGAGCGCCTCGGCCTTGTCCTCGTCCTCCCGGATCGCCTTGAGCCCGAGGCCGAACCGCGAGCGGTCGATCAGCCACCAGGCCAGCAGCGCGAGCCCGAGCAACCCGGCGAAGAGGAAGTAGAACGCCCGGTGGTGCTCCGGGCGCAGCAGCCCGGGGAACGGGCGCGGCACCACCAGGCCCCGCGAGCCGCCGGTGAGCGAGGCCCAGCTCTGGAAGACCAACAGCAGGATCAGCACCAGGGCGATCGAGACGATGACGAACGAGGCGCCGCGCACCCGCAGCGCCGCGTACCCGATCGGCACCGCCAGCGCGGCCACCAGCAACGCGGCGACGACCAGCGCCACGAAGCTGGGCAGCCCGGCCCTGGTGACCAGCAGCGCGGTGCCGTAGCCGCCGAGGCCGGCCAGCGCGCCGTGGCCGAGGGAGATGTAGCCGGTGAACCCGCCGACGAAGTTCCACGACGTGGCGAGCACCGCGTAGTTCAGCACCACCACGCCCGCCGACAGGATGTACGGGTTGGGCGCCAGCGACGGGAAGGACAGCACCGCGGCGGCGAGCGCCAGCAGCGCGACCGCGCGGAGGACGAGCCGGATCCGCCCGCGTCGTGCCGCCGTGGTCGCCGGGTGGTCCGCTGCCGTGCCGCCGCCCGTCGCCGTGGCCGGCTCGGCCTCGGCGCCGCCGCGCGTCACGGTGCCGGCTGGAATGGCGACCGGCTCCGGCCGGGCGGCGCTGGCCGGGGCGACGGTCTGGTCCGACCCGGCGGCGCTCGCCGGGGCGACGGTCTGGTCCGGCCGGGCGGCGCTGGCCGGGGTGACGGCCGGGTCCGGGCCGGTGGGGGCCGGGGTGACGGTGGGGTCAGAAGCGCTGGGCAAGGCGACCTCCGAAGAATCCCTGTGGCCGGAACGCCAGCGTGGCGAACAGGGCGAGGTAGAAGATCGTCTGCGCCCAGGTGGTGCCGAGCGGGATCTGCAGCAGGCTCTGTGCCATCCCGAGCACCATGGCGGCCATCGCGGCGCCCGGCACGCTGCCGAGGCCGCCGACCACGATGATGGCCATCAGCGGGCCGATCCAGTGCCAGTGCAGCGACGGGTAGATGGTGGTGTCGAGGGCGAGGGCGGTGCCGCCGACGGCGGCGGTGGCCAGGCCGATGCCGAAGCCGTACCCGGCCACCTTCTCGGTCTCGATGCCGACCAGCCGGGCCGCGTCGCGGTGCTGGATGGTGGCGCGCAACGCCCAGCCGAACGTGGTCTTCTTCATCAGCAGGTAGAGGGTCGCCAGCGCGACGGCGGCGAGGCCGAACGCGATCAGCTTCACCACCGCGATCCGGGCCCCGAAGAGGCCGAAGCTGGCCGAGCCGTAGCCGAGCTGGATGCGCCGCTGGGTGCCGGTGAAGGCGTAGCCGAGCAGCCCCTCGATGGTGACCGCGATGGCGAACGTCAGCAGCACTGACATCATGGTCAGCGTGGCCGCACGCAGCCGGGCCAGCAGCAGCCGTTGCAGCAGCACGCCGGCGCCGAAGAAGAGCGGCACGGTGACCACCATCGACAGCAGCGGGTCGACCCCCAGCCGGGTGTGCGACCACCAGGCCAGGTACGCGGCCAGGATGAGGAACGCCGAGTGGGCGATCATCACCACCCGCATGATGCCGAAGTAGAGGGTCAGGCCGGCTGCCAGGAGGGCGTAGAGCCCGCCCAGCAGCAGACCCAGGATGACGCTCTGGAAGAGCAGCGCACCGGAGGGCATCGCCGCCTACCAGGCCGGCTTCGGGTAGACGAGGTCGGCCTCCTTGGCCTCGGCCGGGAGCACGATCTGGATCTCACCGCCGACCCACTGCTGGATCATGTGGGCGCCCTTCGGCTTGCCGGTCTCGTCCCAGGACAGCGGGCCGACCACCGTCTCGACGGTGTTGCCACGGACCCACTCGACCAGCTTCTGCTGGCACTCGCCCTGCTCGGCGCAGCCCACCGCGGTCACCGCCGCCGCGACGACCTGCCCGGTCGTGTACGCGTTGGCCTCGTCCTCCTCGGGCGCGGTGCCGAACTGCGCGGTGTACTTCTCGACGAACTCCTTGTTGCTGGGGTAGGGCGCCTTCTGCGTGTAGCCGGTCGGCGAGAGGATGCCCTCGGTCTTGTTGCCGATCGCCGCGGCGAACTCCGGGTTGGTCGGGGCGGTGGAGAACGCCGCCAGCTTCGGCTGGTACTTCAGTTGCTGGAGGGCGACGATCAGGTTCACCCCGTCCTGGTACTGCGAGCCGCCCACCACGATGTCGGCCCGGGAGGCCGCGATCTTCGCGGCGATGCTGCCGAAGTCGGTGGTGTTCGGCGGGTAGACCTCGTCGACGACGGTCCGGATGCCGGCCGCCGCCAGCTTCTCCTTGAGCCCGTACGCCGTGCCCTGCGCGAACGGGTCGTCCATGGCCGCGTACGCCGCGGTCTTCGGGCGCTGGTCGGCCGGCAGCGCCAGCAGGTACTCGGCCAGGTGGTTGTAGTGGTCGTTGGCCACCGCAGGGGCGGCGTAGAACAGGTTCTTGAAGCCCTGCTCGAAGACCTCCTTCGCGGCGCCGGCCGGCTCGACGAAGAGCATGCCGTACTCCTCGGCCACCCGCGCCGCGGGCACCACCAGGCGGGTGGAGAACGGCCCCACCACGAGGTCGACCTGGTCGGAGCCGATGAGCTGCTCGTAGTCGGCGACCACCCGGTCGGCGTTGGACTGGTCGTCGAGGATCTTCAACTCGACCTTCCGGCCGAGCAGACCCCCCTTGTCGTTCGTGATCTTCGCCCAGGCCTCGTACCCGCGCTGCACGCCCTTGCCCGGCTCGGAGAAGTCTCCGGTGAGCGGGAGGGAGATGCCCACCACGATCGGATCGTCGCTTCCGGCGGAATCCCCGCCGCCGTCATCACCGCACGCCGCCAGCGCGAGCGTCATCGTCGCGCCAATCGCCGCCATCCATCGGATTCGTCTGTATCGGTTCGTCATCCCGCAACGCTCCTTTGCCGGGGACGGAAGCGCTTACGAAAGCGCTTTCGTAGCCTAGGCTGTGTTCTGCACCACTGGCAATACCGTCAATGCATCGATGTTTCCGGGGAGTTGCGGATGCCCAAGCCTGGCCCGAGGCTGCGCCTCGTCGACGTCGCCGAACGCGCCGGCGTCTCGCTGGCCACCGCGTCCCGCGCCCTCTCCGGGCGGGAGGGGGTGAGCGAGGAGGTCGCCCGCCACGTCCGGCAGGTCTCCCGCGAGCTGGGTTACGTCGCCAACCCGTACGCCCGCACCCTCGCCGGCGGCGCCAGCTCCACCGTGGGCCTGGTGGTGCACCAGGTCGACGACCCGTACTTCTCGGAGATCGCCGGCGGCGTCATCCAGGTCGCCGCCGAGGAGGGCCTGCTCGTGCAGATCTGCCACTCCGGCCGCGACCCCGACAACGAGCTGCAACAGCTGCGGCACCTGATCGCCCAGCGGGTCGGCATCATCCTGATCGCCGGCTCCGGCTACAACGATCCCCGCATCGAGGCGGCGGCGCGCGCCGAGCTGTCGGAGTTCCAGCGCAGCGGGGGGCGGGTCGCCGTCATCGGCCGGCACGCCCTGGGCGTGGACGCCGTGCTGCCGGACAACGAGGCGGGCGGCCGGGCGCTCGCCGAGCACCTGTTGGAACTTGGCCACCGGCGGATCGCGGTGGCCGCCGGCACCGCGGCGCTGACCACCGTCGCCGACCGGCTCGCTGGCGTCTCCGCCGCGCTCGGCCGGCACGGCCTCGCCCTCGCCGACCTGCCGGTGGTGCACTGCGACTTCACCCGCGACGGTGGCCGGGCCGCCGCCGAGCAGATCCTGCGCGAGCATCCGGAGACCACCGCGATCATCGCGCTCAACGACGCGATGGCCATCGGCGTGCTGTCCACGCTGCGCGCGCACCGCATCCCGGTGCCCGAGCGGATGTCGGTGGTCGGCTTCGACGACGTCTCGGTCGCCGCCGACCTCGCCCCCAGCCTCACCACCATCCGGCTGCCGATGACCGACATGGGCCGGATGGTGGTGAGGCTGGGGGCGAGGTCGGCGG
>NZ_QGSW01000267.1:0-31043 GCF_003176715.1 Micromonospora sp. S4605 | reverse complement strand
CCTGGAACGATCTTCTGGCGTAGACACCCGAAAGATCATCAGAAGTCGCGCTCGTCCCACAACTTCAGCTCTGTCCGGTCCTCAACCTGGACAGAACACCTCAAGCCGGAACAACGCCGGGGCCGTGGGTATTCGCCCTGATCACGGTCACTGAGCGGATCGTGGTGGACCTTTCCAGCCAGAGTGCGACGCTGCGCTGGCTGGCGCTGCTGCACGGGCTCGTGCTGGCCCTGCCGATGCTTTGGCTGTGGACGACCACCGCAGAGATCACCAGCCGGTTCGATCCGCGGCACCGCTGGATCCAGCTGATGATTCTGGTCAGCGCGTTCGGTCTGCACTTCATGTCGACGTCCGTGCCGGACATGTTCAGCGGACGTGGCGCAGGCTACGCGGTGCCGTACGTGTTGTTGCAGGTCGGGCGGCCGTTGCTGCTCCTGTCGGCGTTGCGGGGGAACAAGGCGGTACGGGCGTCCTACGCCCGCAGGGGCGTGTGGTCCGCGGTCTCAGCCGTAATCTGGATCGGCGGAGCGCTGGTACGCGGGGAGTACCGGGTCGCCCTGTGGTCGGTCGCCATCGCTGTCGATCTGCTCGGGGCTCGACTGAGCTGGCGGGCGCCCGGCATGCGGGAATCGACCGGCCGCGCGTGGGCGGTGGCGGGCAGCAGCAACCTGCCCGACCGGTACCAGCAACTGTTGTTCCTCGCCGTCGGAGAGACAGTGCTGTCGGCGGGACTCGTCTACGCTGTGCAACCAGTCACTGTCGCTGCGACGGCGGGCTTCGTGGTGGCCTTCCTGTCGACCGTGCTGCTGTGGCGCATCTACTTCTACCGCGCCGGGAAGGTCTTCGCCGATGCCATCTCAATGTCGACGGACCCGGCGGCCGCCGCCCGAGTGGGCGGTGCGGCTCACGTGCTCCTCGTGCTCGGCATCGTCGCCATGGCTGCCGGCTCCCAGATCGTGCAGGAACATCCCGGGGGGCACACGCAGCCGGCCTGGCTCGCGGTGATCCTCGGCGGGCCGGCCCTCTTCCTGATTGGCCGTCTTCGGCTGGAACACGTCGTCTACAACCGGATCTCCTCACGCCGCCTCGTCGGCATCATCGTGCTGCTCCTGCTCGCGCTTCCGCTGGCCTTCGGCCCACCACTGGTCGCCGCCACCGCCGCCACCGCCGTACTGTTCGGCGTCGCCCTCGCGGACGCCCGACAAGCCGCCGGTCGCCCCTTGGAGGCACCATCCCCGCCACCCAGATCCAACTGACCACCGACCAACGCAGGGAAGTGTCAAGTTGACGGCTGATCTTGGTTGTTGAGTGGCCAGGGTGAGCCGGCCGCCGGCGTGCAGTCGCGCCGTGCGGCCGCGCAGGGCGGCGACCAGGAAGATGCCACGCCCCACCTGGACCGTCACGTAAGCGCCCGCGAAGGCGAGCGCGTGGTCGGAGAAGGCGTCGGGCAGCGTGCCCGCCATCAGGATGGTTCCGAGCATGGCCCAGAGCGTCATGGGAAGATCGGGGGCCGCTGCGCGTGGTAGAGGGCGGTTGCCAGCGCGGTGATCGACCAGACCCACCAGATCGCCCTCAGCAGCACCACGGTCTGAAAGGCCCCGACAAGACCGAGATTCTGCGCCAGGGTTCGTGACGTCAGGGCGAGCGCGGCGACGAACACCAGGTCGAGGAACAGCTCCAGCAGGGCTGCCAGCTGAGGCCCCTCGCGCTCCCGGCCCAGCCCTACCGCTTGGTCGATCGTCATCAGGTCCCCGTCTACTGACTCCGGGTCTTGAGGACCGGAGCGAGGACTGCAGTGGGGAGCCGGCCGAGGCGGGTGGCGAGGAAGCCCTGCCCGATTCTAGGAGGCACCGGGCTCAATAGGGGCGTATTGCCGGCTGCGGATAGCGGCGTCCGGCAGCAGTGCAGATCCGCGCTGTGAGGCGTACGGTGAGTACGTCACCCGGGCCCCCGGTGATCGCCGGGTGCCGTCGTGACTAGCCCGCTCGGGCGTTGACCCTCGTCATTCCCATCCTGACAGCCGCTCGTCGTGCCGGCTGATCGCCAACCACGTCCCGGTCGCCAGCTGCGGTCAGCCGTCCCCCGACGGTGGCGGATCCGACCAGCGCGTCTGCACCACCGTCCGCGAGCATGATCATCGCGGACGTCTTTCCAAGGGAGCATCCCATGATGATCGCCAGGCACCGGATCGTCAGCATTCTTCGCGACCGCGGCCAGCAGGTCAGGGCCGACTGGGTCGAGCGCGAACTACCGGAGCGGGTGGACCCCGAAAAGCACACCGGACTGCTCGCCATTCTCCATGTCGATCTGGCCGATCTCGCCGACGCGCCGTCCCCGTGAGGGTCGCTCTGTCCGGAGCATCCGCCGAGCGCACCCTCGCGCCATGGTGCCCTCGTGCTCCGGGGCAAATCACGCCAATCCGCTGCAGCGGATGGAACCGATCGTCGAAAATCCGACGTGAGAGGCGCGCCAGGGTCAGCAGCCCACGCGGGTCCGACCAGGCAGCGAGTGCACTCTGACGTCGGAATCGGTGAGCCAACGGATCATGGAGCTGCTCAACAGCAACAGAGGGCGTGGCCCGATGCGGCGCGGCCGCCGTGGCACGGCGAACCCCGGCACGCGGCGGCGCACCATGAGCGCATCGCCTGCTGACCGGCTGCCCGAGCCACCGCCGCTGCGACCAGCCAGCGGAGAAGGATCAGCGGGGGAGCAGCCATTATGAGCGATACCAGCCTCGGCGCCGAGCGGCAGCGGGGCAGCGACTACGCGGACCTGTCGCGGCTGGTCCGCACCGCGGGTCTATTGGAGCGGCGGCGGTGCTACTACGCGGTGCGCATCGGCCTGGTCGTCGGTTGCTTCGCCGGACTGTGGGCGCTGTTTTTCCAGCTGGGTGAATCGTGGTGGCAGCTCGGCGTCGCAGTGGCCCTGGCGGTGGTCCTCGCGCAGGCTGGCTTCATCGGCCACGACGCGGGGCACCGGCAGATAGCCCGCACGCGCCGGGCGAACGACCTGGTCGGCATCGTGCACGGCAATCTCTTGACCG
This sequence comes from Micromonospora sp. S4605, assembly GCF_003176715.1. Classification (NCBI taxonomy): domain Bacteria; kingdom Bacillati; phylum Actinomycetota; class Actinomycetes; order Micromonosporales; family Micromonosporaceae; genus Micromonospora; species Micromonospora sp. S4605. The sequence continues at coordinate 28,000 of NZ_QGSW01000267.1, read as the reverse complement.
GGATCAGCTACGGCTGGTGGGTGGACAAGCACAACCGGCATCACGCCCACCCCAACACCGTAGGCAAGGACCCCGACATCACCGTGGCGCCCTTGTCCTTCACCGCCGACCAGGCCCGGCGACAGCGCGGCATCGGCGCACTGGTGGTGCGCTACCAGGCGTATCTGTTCTTCCCGTTGCTCCTGCTGGAAGGCCTGCACCTGCACGCCAACAGCGTGAAGGCGATCCTCGGGTCGCGCCGCATCGCCCGCCGACCCGTCGAAGCGGGACTGCTGGCCCTGCACCTGGGCGGTTACCTCGCCGCCGTGTTCCTGCTCCTGACCCCGGCGCAGGCGATCGCGTTCATCCTCGTCAACCAAGGCGTGCTCGGCGTCTACCTCGGCTGCTCCTTCGCTCCGAACCACAAGGGCATGCCGATCCTCGGCGACGACGACAACCTCGACTACCTGCGGCGACAGGTCCTCACCTCCCGCAACGTCCGCGGCGGGGTGCTCCTTGACATCGTGCTCGGCGGGCTGAACTACCAGATCGAACACCACCTGTTCCCGAGCATGCCGTGTCCCAACCTGCGCCGCGCAAGACCACTGATCCGGCGGTTCTGCGCCGAGCACAACATCGACTACCACGAAACCACGCTGGGCCGCTCCTGGGCCGAGGCATTGCGCCACCTGGACGACGTCGGATCCCCCGCGCCTGCGACCGGCGGCACCCCGCGCTGAGCCGCTGTGCCGCCCGGTCAGTCCCTCTACTTGACATCGAAGAGGGACTACCGTGTGCCGAGGGTGAGTGACATGGCCGAGATCCAGTTGTCCGACGTGTTCGTGGAAATGGCTGACACACTCGTCGACGATTTCGACGTGACCGAATTCCTGCATGTGCTCGCCGACCGGTGCGTTGAACTGCTGGGCGTCTCGGCGGCCGGGCTGTTGGTGACCGACCAGCAGGGCAACCTTCAGGTGGTGGCGGCCTCATCCGAGCGCACCCGGCTGCTGGAGTTGTTCCAGCTGCAGACCGACCAGGGGCCCTGCCTGGACTGCTTCCGCACCGGCCAGCCCGTGTCGGCGATCGACCTGCGGGCCGCCGACCACCGCTGGCCCCGGTTCACCGCCGCCGCAGCCGAGGTCGGCTTCACCGCGGTACACGCTCTGCCCATGCGCCTACGTTCCGAGGTCATCGGCGCGCTGAACCTTTTCGACACCCGCCCGGGCGCGCTCGACGAAGGCAAGGTCCGGATCGGGCAGGCCCTGGCGGACGTGGCCACCATCGGGCTGCTTCAGCAACGCGCCATCCACCACCGCGACGTCCTCACCGAGCAACTGCAGACCGCACTCGACAGCCGAGTTCTAATCGAGCAGGCCAAGGGTGTCCTCGCCGAGCGCCTCCGGGTGGACGTGGGTGAGGCTTTCGCGCTGTTGCGTGCGGGCGCCCGCAGCCGTAACCGACGGCTGGCCGACCTGGCTCGGGCGATCGTCGACGGCTCCGAGCAGTTCGTGCCAGGTACGGCAGCCGACCTGTCCGCCTGACTGCGCGGTCAAACCGGCGGGGGCCTGCGCTGTCCCGCCCGGCCGGCGTCCAGTGGTGCGGACCGGCGCGATGAGGCGTACGGTTAGGTTGTCGCCCGGGCCCCCGGTGGCCGCCAGTTCCGCCGCCACCAGCCGTAAGGGGCGTTGAACAATGGTCATCCCCACCGCGACCGCGACTGCCGCTTCCCGACATCCGCCGATGGGTGACCCGCCGGCGACGAGCGAGCAGATGTTGCGTCGACACGCCGCCCTGAGCCGCGACGATCCGGATCGCACGAGACTGCGGACCCGGATCATCGAAGGCAATCTGCCGCTGGCCAGCCGCCTGGCCCGTCGATACAGCGGCCGCGGAGAGCCCTACGACGACCTGGCCCAGGTGGCAGCCCTCGCCCTGGTCAGAGCCGTCGACGGTTTCGACGCCCGACGAGGCGTCAAGTTCTCCAGCTACGCGGTCCCGACAATTGTCGGTGCCCTCCGCCGGCACTTCCGCGACACGACGTGGGCGATGCGGGTCCCGCGCCGCGCCCAGGAACTGAACAGCATGGTGCGAGCCGCCACAGCTGAACTCACGCAGCGACAGGACCATCACCCGACCACCGCCGAACTCGCCGACCACCTGGACGTGAGCGTCAACGACGTCCTGGCCGCCCTCACCGCATCGCAGGCATACCGCCTAGCGTCGCTGAACGCGCCCCACCACAAGGCCGACGACACCGAGACCATAGAGCTCATCGGCGCCGTCGATCCCGGGTACGCAGGCGTCGACGATCACCGGACGCTGCTGCCGCTGCTCGCCAAGCTTTCCCCCCGTGAGCGTCGGATCCTCGCCATGCGGTTCTACCGCCACATGACCCAGGCGCGGATCGCCACCGAGGTTGGAATATCGCAGATGCAGGTGTCCCGGTTGCTGAGGCGTGCGCTAACCCAGCTCAGGGCCGGGATGTCAAGCTGACGGTCGCCGTCTTGGCCGACCGTCGTCCGGAGGAGAGCGCCAGACGCCGCCCAGACCCGCCGAAAGCGACCCGGGCGCTGATGCACCGAAGGGACGGAAATTATGATCCGCGCTATCCCCGACCGCATGACGTGGGTCTGCACCCGTGAGCCGCCAACGGCACGCCTGCGGCTGGCCGACCCGCCGTCCAGTCGGGCTCAGCTCGACGGCGGTTGGTGGCCGACCTCACGCGACCCGGTCGTCGAACTGTGCAGCCTGGTCACCGCGCTCACCGCCCAGCGTGGCGGCGTGATCGAACGGATCATGCTGGATCCGGCAGCCTGGGACCGACATCCTCGTCGCATCGGTGTCGGCGGCGTCGTGGTGCGGGTGGGATGGTTCACCACCCTCGGCACCGGGCTCGTGATCGTCACCGGCCGGCGGGATCTGCGGATCGACCTGGCCGTGACAGCGCCGGAGACCACGCACGACGTGGCGATGGCGGCCATGCTCGCCGCTTCCAGTCCCGCCGACACCACCCGCGGCGCCGGCATCCTACCTACTCCGCAGAGTCCTCCCTCCCCACGGTTGGCGCGCCCCGAGGATGACGTAGACGCCTGGGAGAGCGAAGGCGGACACCTGCGGTTCGATCGACACCCCACAGCACCGGTCGGGACCTGAACGGCCATCCGGTCCGGGCCGGGAGGCACGGGGTCCGGGACCTCGGTTCGAGGTCCCGGACCCCGAAGCCGTCACTGACAAAAGGCCCGAAGAGCGGAGCGACCACATGGAGTTCGACGTCACCATCGAAATCCCAGGGACGCGCCACAAGTACACCGAGAGTGCGCGCCGGGGAGCCCTTTCCCTCGATGCGATGATCATAAATAGTCAACTACGTACCCAGACGGCGATTGCCTAGTACCAAAACGTCACTTGGCAAGGACGACCTCAACGACGTCTTGGGCGAGGTTCGAATCCCGCGCGATCCGGGGCAGGTGCCAGCCGGTCGCAAACTGGTGTTCGTGTGCTCCGGGGGTGGCCCTGGGCTGGGCGAACAGGGATGCGGGTGGCGTGGGTGAACGTGGGCCACTCCCTGCCACCCCAGGTGTGAACCGCCCCGGGGCTGGTAGAGACCTCTTTGCTTGAGAGGATCTGACCATGCCGAAGCAGCACCCAAGAGACCTGCGGGAGCGGGCGGTGCGTCTGGTGCTGGAGCACCGGGGCGACTACGCCACCGAGTGGGAGGCGATCGGATCGATCGCGACGAAGCTGGGGATCGGGTCGGCTGAGACGCTGCGTAAATGGGTCCGCCAGGCCGAGGTCGACGCCGGGCAGCGCGCCGGGGTCACCAGTGACGAGTCGGCGGAGTTGCGCCGGTTGAAGCGGGAGAACGCCGAACTGCGCCGGGCGAATGAGATCTTGAAGGCCGCGTCGGCTTTCTTTGCGGCCGAGCTCGACCGGCCACAGCATCGCTCGTAGCGTTCATCGACGCTTACCGGGAGCAGTTCGGCGGGGTCGAGCCGATCTGCCGTGTCCTGACCGGCCACGGCATGAAGATCGCCGCCAGCACCTACTACAAGGCCAAGGCCATGCCACCGTCGGCGCGGGCGGTGCGCGATGCCGAAGTCACCGCCGAGATTCGGCGGGTGCATCAGGCCAACTACGGCGTCTACGGGGCCCGCAAGATCTGGGCCGCGTTACGCCGCGATGGCCAACCGGTAGCCCGATGCACGGTCAGCGGCTGATGCGGCAGGCGGGACTGACGGGCGTGGTGCGGGGCAAGAAGATCCGGACCACCATCGCCGACCGCGGCGGTGAGCGGGCGCAGGATCTGGTGCAACGGGACTTCACCGCGCAGGCGCCGAACCGCTGTTGGGTCGCGGACTTCACCCACGTGGCCACGTTCGCCGGCGTGGTCTACGTGGCGTTCGTCGTTGACGTGTACTCCCGGGCGATCGTCGGCTGGTCCGCGGCCACCACCAAACACACCACCCTGGTCCTGGACGCCCTCGACATGGGCCTGTGGCGTCGAGACCGCGACGGCCGGCCCGTCGAGGCAGGGCTGATCCATCACTCAGATGCTGGATCGCAACGCGTCGTTCCGGTTCACCACTCACCTCGTCGAGGCCGGCATCGACGCGTCCATCGGCACCGTCGGCGATGCCTTGGACAACGCGCTGATGGAATCCACGATCGGCCTCTACAAGACCGAGCTGATCAAGCCCGGACGGCCGTGGCGCAGCCTCGGCCAGGTCGAACTGGCCACCGCCGAATGGGTCGACTGGTACAACCACCACCGACTGCACTCCGCCCTGGGCTACCTGCCACCGACTAAGTACGAATCGATGTTCTACGCTCACCACCAACCCGACCAGCAAGCCCTGGTCACAGTTCGAGGACTCCACCAGACTCGGGGCGGTTCAGAGCTGTTCTTCGATGAGGTAAGGGTGCCGGTCGCCAACCTGCTCGGCACCGAGAACGGCGGATTCGCCCAGCTGATGCAGCAACTGCCGCAGGAGCGGCTGGTGATCGGGGTCGTCGCGGCCGCCACCACGGAAGCAGCGCTGGCCGAGACGATCGACTACGTCAAGCAGCGTGAGGCGTTCGGCAAGCCGCTGATCGCCCTGCAGAACACCCGGTTCGAACTGGCTGAGTGCGCCAATCTCGCGCGCGTCGGACGGGTCTTCGTCGACTCCTGCATCGAACGGCATCTGCGCGGCGAACTCGACGCCGCCACCGCCTCGATGGCCAAGTGGTGGCTCACCGAGGTGCAGTGCCAGGTGATCGACCGGTGCCTGCAACTGTTCGGCGGCTACGGATACACGCGTGAGTACCCCATCGGCCGCCGGTACGCCGACGCCCGCGTGCAGAAGATCTACGGCGGCACCAACGAGATCATGAAGGAACTCATCGCGCGGACGCTGTAGACGGCCGGCAGCAAGTGGCGTTGCACGATCTCGGCCTTGTACTCCGGCGTGACCGACCGACGAGGCCGAGGTCGCTTCTTACCCATGCTCACCATGATGCTGGACATCCTCCAGGGACCTTCCCGCTCCTGATCTCGGATCTCCGCCAGAGCGGGGTCGAACCCAACCTCGCATCGCCCCACGTGCGACGGCTGCGACAGCGACCGGTGCCCCCACGTCACCGGCACCGCATCTCACCCCGCCGCCTGGGTTCACACGGCCGCTGGCGACAGCCGCTGACGCGGCCCGGACTAAATGACATAGCGGCACCTGCCCTCTGTCCTCGAGCCCTCGGAGCGCTCGGCATGATGATCGGCGGACACAAGGAGGTGCCGCGTATGGCCGAGTCGTGTGACGTCGTCGTGATCGGTGGCGGTCAGGCTGGCCTGGCGGCGGGCTACTACCTGCGCCGCGCCGGACTGGACTACGTCATCCTTGACGCTCAGTCCGAGCCCGGTGGGGCGTGGCGGCACGGCTGGGACGCGCTGCGTCTGTTTTCTCCGGCCGAGTACAGCCCGCTACCGGGATGGGGCATGCCGCGGCAGGACGGCGAGGATTTCCCTACCGCAGAGCACGTCGTGGACTACCTGCGCGCCTACGAGCAGCGTTATGACCTTCCGGTTCGCCGCCCGGTTCGAGTGCACTCGGTGCGGTCGATGGATGAACGGCTGGCGGTAGACACCAGTGCCGACCCTTGGCTGGCCCGGTACATCATCTCCGCGACCGGCACATGGGAGTGCCCGTTTGTGCCGGACCTGCCGGGACGAGATGCTTTCGCGGGACGGCAGCTACACACAGTGGACTACACCTCGCCGGAGGCCTTCCGGGGGCAGCGCGTGGTAATTGTCGGCGGAGGTAACTCCGCGGCGCAGATCCTGGCCGAGGTGTCCCGGGTCGCCGACACCACCTGGGTCGCCCTGCGCCCTGCGCGGTTCATGCCCGACGACGTCGACGGCCGTGTTCTGTTCGGCGTTGCCACCCGGCACGCCGCCGCCGGAGCTGGCGGTGGTGTCGCCGACCTCGGGGACATCGTGATGGTGCCCAGCGTTCGCGACGCACGCGACCGGGGCGTCCTGCACGCCCGGCCCATGTTCCAGCGGCTCACCAAGCGTGGCGTCGCCTGGTCGGACGGCACGGAGCAGCACTGTGACGCGGTCATCTGGTGCACCGGCTTCCGACCAAATCTCGCGCATCTGGAGCCGCTGGGGTTGCGACCAAGCGACGGCGCGGTGGCCACCGTGGGCACGCGGTCGGTCGAGGAACCTCGCCTCTACTTGCTGGGGTACGGCGACTGGACCGGAACCGCGTCCGCCACCCTGGTGGGGGCGGGCCGTACCGCGAAGGCCACCGTCGCCGACATCGTCGGCCGGCTCACGGAGAGGCACGGCAGCAATCCCGTCGGCTGATGGGACTACCACGCCTCGGCGGGTCGGCTCGGGACCGGACGGCTACGACATGCGCTCGCGTGGGCCCAGGACGACCGGTGCGCGCTCGCTGGAACGCGGCTGCTGAACGCGCCGCGCCCAGTCCCGTCGGGCGGCCGGATAGGTCACTGTCACCGCGGCGGAGAACACCTGCAGCAGGGCGCGGTCCCGCTCTTTGGCGGGGAGACGACGCACGGCCATGATCATCGCGGTGATGGCCTGTTGCGCGGGGCCGCGCGCGTAGAGCCACGCGGTCAGCCGGACGATCCACGCCGAGCGCGGCTGACGTTGCGCCGCCGCACGCCGCACGGCCCGACGCAGATGCCGCTGCAGCGTCCTGGAAGGGCGGGGGAGGCGCTGCTGTGTGACCGTCAGACAGGTACTTACCAGCCGGGGTGCCAGGCGGGCCGGGTCGCCGGCGCGGCCGACGAGCGTGCCGGCCAGCGGCACGAGGGCCTGCCGGCTGCTGTCGCTGAGGGCGTCGTTGACCACCCTGGCGATCGTCGCCAGGGTCGGGTCGGTGCAGCGGGGATGGTCGCTGAAAGGCTCTCCTGCGATCAGGGAAACCAGCTCCATCAGGCAGGCGCCGTCCTCGGGCGTGAGGTGGGTTCCGGGGCGCAGCGGGGGCAACGACGGGAATGTCATGGTCAGATCACCCGGCCAAGCGCGACGAGAAGGAGGTAGGTGGCAGCGGCGGTGAGCGCGGCGCCGGGAAGGGTCAGGATCCAGGCGCCGAGGATGGTGCGGGCGACCTTCCATCGCACGGCGGACAGGCGCCGGCTGGCGCCAGCGCCGAGGATGGCCGAGGTGATGGTGTGGGTCGTGGAGACGGGCAGGTGCAGGGCCGCGGTGGTGTAGAGAACGGTCGCGGCGGTGATCTCCGCGGCGAACCCGCTGGAGGGTTCCAGGGCGACAACACGTCGGGACAGGGTGCGGATGATGCGCCAGCCGCCCGCGTACGTGCCCGCTGCCATCGCGACGGCGACGGAGAGGATCACCCACAGCGGGACGGTGAAATCCGATTGCCAATCGACGGTCACCAGGGCAAGCACGATGACACCCATGGTCTTCTGCGCGTCCTGCAGGCCGTGCCCGAGTGCCATCGCGGCGGCGGACAGGGTCTGCGCGCGGCGCAGTCCCCGGTTGGCCGGCCCGGGAGCGACGCGGCGCAGCGTCCACAGGATCGCGATGTGCAGCAGGTACGCGACGACGAAACCGATCAGCGGGGATACGACCATGGGGATGACGACCTTGTCGAGCACCCCGTCCCACTTGACGGTGGTGGCGGCGGCGATCGCCGCGCCGACGAGACCGCCGATCAGGGCGTGCGACGAGGATGACGGCAACCCGAAATACCAGGTGAGCAGGTTCCAGCCGATCGCCCCGACCAGCGCGGCGAAAACGACGAGGAGTCCTTCCTCGCCGGTGGGGGTGGCGATGATGCCGGCGCCGACGGTCTGCGCGACCCCGGTGCTGATTAGCGCGCCGACGAGGTTCATGACCGCCGCCATCCCCAGCGCGACGCGGGGTGTCAGCGCCCGCGTGCCGATGGAGGTGGCAATGGCGTTCGCCGCGTCGTGGAAGCCGTTGGTGAAGTCGAAAGCCAACGCGATGATCACGATGGCGGCCAGCCAGGCCAGCTCCATGGGTCGTCCTCGTCGTTCTTGCCCGGCTGTGCCGGAGGGGTGGCGTGCTCGCCCGCCGTGGTCAGGTGTTGTCGCTGGCCCTGACGGCAGGGGCGAGCCGGTCGATGCGGTCGGCGAGCTCGCGGTAGGCGGCCTCGAACGCCTCGTCGGTGTCGGCCGGTGCGGGGTCGGCCACCGACCAGTGCAGGTGTGGGGCCTCGTTGCCGAGGTTCTCGTGCGCGTTGTCGCATACCGCCACGACGAGGTCGTCGGATCGGACGACGTCGGCGACGTGCACCGGGCGGGGGTGCGCGACCACCAGGCCGTGACGCTCTGCCGTGCGCAGGGCGCGGGGATGTACGCGCGGTGCGGGATCGGTGCCGGCCGAGGCGGCGGGGACGCTGCTGCGGTGCGACCACAGCGCGGCGGCGAGCTGGGAGCGGGCGGAGTTGTGCGTGCAGACGAACACGACGCGGGGTGCGGTTCGGGTGGGAGCGGGCAGCAGGTCGTTGAGCATCTCGGGCACCAGCCGCACGTAGGTGCGACGCCTGTCGCCCTCTGATCGGTGCCGTACCACCAGACCGCTGTCCTGCAGCACCTTGAGGTGGTGCGCGGTCAGGTTGGTCGGCATGTCCAGGGAGCGGGCCAGCTCCCCGGGGGAGGCGTCACCGACGAGCAGGGTGTCGATGATGGCGAGCCGGGCGGGATCGCTCAGCGCCGCATGCATTCGGGCCCTTACCTCAAGGGTCTTCCGCTCACCTGTCATTGACTCAATTTCCTTCGACTCAACCTTTGTTGTCAAGTATCGTTGCTTCCGAGAGCGAAGCGGCGGGCTCGCACGGACCACTTCGTCCGGTTTCAGGCTTCCTGTCGGCTCGGAGAGGGCCGATTGGACGGACACCCTGCGGCCGTGATTACATCATTACGTGCTGATATCACGCACGCCTGATGTGATCCGGCTGCTGGCGGACCCGCTGCGCGCGCAGATCGTCGCGCTGCTCGCCGACGGCCCCGCCTGCACCTGCCACCTGGTGGAGGACACCGGCGCCAAGCAGCCCAACATCTCCAACCACCTCCGACAGCTGCGGGAGGCCGGCCTGGTGGTCGCCGAGCCCCGCGGCCGGTTCACCTACTACCGCCTGGTGCCTGAGGCGCTCGAAGCCGCCGCCGGCCACCTGACCGACCTGGCGCGCCACGCTCGCGCCCGTTCCGACGCCCGCAGGGAGTGCTGATGACCAACATCGACCAGCGTTCAACAGGGACGCAGGTGGTTGTCGCCCGCCTATCCCGCCTCGATCAGTTCCTCCCGATCTGGATCGGTCTGGCGATGGTGGCCGGTCTGCTGCTCGGGCGGCTGATCCCCGGCCTGAACAGCGCGCTGGACGCTGTCAAGATCGGCGGTATCTCCCTGCCGATCGCCCTCGGCCTGCTGATCATGATGTACCCGGTGCTGGCCAAGGTCCGCTACGACCGGCTCGACACGGTCACCGGTGACCGGCGCCTGCTGTTCTCCTCGCTCATGCTGAACTGGATCGTCGGGCCGGCGGTGATGTTCGCCCTGGCGTGGATCTTCCTCGCCGACCAGCCCGAGTACCGCACCGGCCTGATCATCGTCGGGCTGGCCCGATGCATCGCCATGGTCATCATCTGGAACGACCTCGCCTGCGGCGACCGCGAGGCCGCAGCCGTCCTGGTCGCCCTCAACTCGGTGTTCCAGGTCCTCGCCTTCGGCCTGCTCGGCTGGTTCTATCTCACCCTGCTGCCGCAGTGGCTCGACCTGCCCGGCGCCGAGCTGACCGTCTCCGGCTGGGACATCGCCGTCAACGTGCTCCTCTTCCTCGGCATCCCGCTGCTCGCCGGATTCCTGACCCGCCGGCTCGGGGAGCGCGCCAAGGGCCGCGACTGGTACGAGGGACGCTTCCTGCCGAAGATCGGCCCGGTCGCCCTCTACGGGCTGCTGTTCACCATCGTCATCCTCTTCGCCCTGCAGGGCGACGCCATCACCTCACGCCCCTGGGACGTGGCGCTGATCGCCGTGCCGCTGCTCGCCTACTTCGCGATCATGTGGGCCGGCTCCTACGCCCTCGGCCGGGCCATCGGTCTGAACTACGAGCGCACCACCACCCTGGCGTTCACCGCCGCCGGCAACAACTTCGAGCTCGCCATCGCCGTTGCCATCGGCACGTTCGGGGTAACCAGCGGTCAGGCCCTCGCCGGGGTGGTCGGCCCGCTGATCGAGGTTCCGGTCCTGGTGGCGCTGGTCTACGTCAGCCTCGGCCTGCGCCGCCGCCTCTTCCCAGAGATCACCGCGCCGTCGGCGATCCGATGACCTGCCTGGACTGCGGCGCCGCTGGCGTTGTCGGGATCTGCACCGGGTGCGGCGCCGCGGTCTGCCGCGACCACGTCGTCGTCGCCGCGGTGCACCTGACCCGTCTCGCACCGATCAACCGGCAGGTGAGGGTCGAACCACCGGCACGCCAGCTGCGCTGCACCACCTGCAACGCCGCCCACCTCGCCGCCACCAACGGACATCAGCAAGGAGTGCAGGAATGAGCGACAAGCCCACCGTTCTGTTCGTGTGCGTCCACAACGCCGGCCGCTCCCAGATGGCCGCAGGCTGGCTGCGCCACTTCGCCGGCGACGACGTCGAGGTCCGCTCCGCCGGCAGCGAGCCCGCCGACCAGATCAACCCCGCCGCCGTGGAGGCCATGCGCGAGGTCGGCATCGACATCACCCATCAGACCCCGAAGCTGCTGGAGTACGCCACCGCCGAGTCCTCCGACGTCATCATCACCATGGGCTGCGGCGACGTCTGCCCGGTCTTCCCGGGCAAGCGGTACGAGGACTGGACGCTCGAAGACCCCGCCGGCAAGGGCGTCGAGGCCGTCCGGCCCATCCGCGACGACATCCGCGACCGCGTCCAGCAACTCGTCCGCGAACTCGTTCCGGGCCGGGCGTGACCCGCCTGCTCATCATCGGCGGCAGCGACGCCGGGATCTCCGCGGGGCTGCGCGCCCGCGAACTCGATCCCGACGTCGCGCCGCTGCTGGTCGTCGCCGACGCCTACCCGAACTACTCCATCTGCGGCATCCCGTACCACATCTCTGGCGATGTCCCCGACTGGCGCAACCTCGCCCACCGCACCCGCGCCGACCTGGAAGCGGCGGGTCTGCAACTGATGCTGAACACCCGGGCCACCGCGATCGATCCCGCAGCCCGCCAGGTCACGGTCACCACCTCCAACGGCGACGAGCAGCGGCTGGACTACGACAGTCTCATCATCGGCACGGGCGCCGAGCCCATGCGTCCGCCCATCGCCGGCCTGGACAAGCTCGGCCCTACCGACGGCGTCCACGTGCTGCACACCATCGGCGACACCCGCGCCCTGACCGCCACCCTCGACCAGGCGCCTCGGCACGCGCTGATCGTCGGCGCCGGCTACATCGGCCTGGAGATGGCCGAGGCGCTGCACGCCCGCGGCCTGAAGGTCACCATCGTCGAGCAACTGCCGCAGGTCCTGCCGACGGTCGACGCCGACCTCGCCCGCCTCGTCGCCGACGAACTGGACCGCCACGACGTCGAGGTCCGAACCGGCATCGCCATCACCGCCATCGATCGCGGAACGCATGGCCGCTTGGTCGTCGACGGCCACCGCACGAACGAGCCGCAGGACGCCTTCACCGCCTCCGTTGACGTCGTGCTCGTGGTCGTCGGCGTGCGCCCCGACACCACGGTGGCCCGGTCCGCCGGCGTCGCACTCGGCACGCGGGACGCGATCGCCGTCGACCGGCAGATGCGCACCAGCGTGCCCGGCATCTGGGCCGCCGGTGACTGCGCCCACACCTACCACCGCGTCCTGGACACCGACGCCTACCTGCCGCTCGGGTCGACGTCACACAAGCAGGGCACGGTGGCGGGGGAGAACGCCGTCGGTGGGCGGCGCACTTTCGCCGGTTCCGTCGGCACCCAGGTCGTCAAAGTCTTCGACCTGGTCGCCGCCCGCACCGGCCTGCGGGACCAGGAAGCGACGCAGGACGGATTCCACCCGGTCAGCCACCGCACCACCGCCGACGACCACAAGGCCTACTACCCCGGCGCCCGGCCCATCACCATCACGATCACCGGCGACCAGACCAGCGGACACCTCCTCGGCGCGCAGCTGATCGGACACCGCGACACCGCCGTCGCCAAACGCGTCGACATCTACGCCACCGCGCTGCACCACCGGATGACCGTCGATCAGATCAGCGACCTCGACCTCTCCTACACGCCACCCCTCGGCAGCCCCTACGACGCCGTTCAGATCGCCGCCCACCAATGGGTGCTCAGGCACGCAAGCAGGGCCTGAAACAGGGCATCAGCGCGCCCGCGCTCGGCCCGGTCTGCCCTGCGGCACCAGAACAGGTACGTTGCTGGGAGCGCCTGAGACTGCGGCCCTGAACCCCGGGAGCCCCGTCTGATCGCCCGACCGGTCCCGACATCGGACCAGGTTGCGCGGGCGGGAGAGGAATGCCATGAGCCGGGACAGCTACGACGAGCAGCTTGACCGGCTCACCGGCGTCCTGGCCATCATGAGCCGGGACGCGGCGGCCGCCATCCGAGGCGCCAGCGCTGCACTGCTGAGTGTTGACCGGGTCGCAGCCGAGACCGTGGTGAGAAGCGACGCCGTGCTCAACGCGATGCGCGACGACGTGCACGCCGCCATCCCGCAGCTTGTGGTCCGTCTCCAGCCGGTGGCCGGCGACCTGCGCCTGCTGCTGTGCGCCCTGCGGATCGCCGCGGACCTGGAACGCATGGGAGACCTCGCCGTGCACATCGCCAAGGTCGTCCTGATGCGGCACCCGGTGACCGTCGTACCCGAGCCGGCGGTGCAGGTCATGACCGCGATGGCGGACGCCGCCGCCCGCATCGCCGACAAGACCTCCATCGTGCTGGCGACCCGCGACCAGCTCGACGCGATGCAGTTGGGACTTGACGACGACGAGGTCGACGCCGCCCAGGCGCGGCTGCTGGAGATGCTCGTATCCGGCTGGCCCTACGGCGTCGAGTCGGCCATCGACCTGGCCCTCGTGGGCCGCTACTACGAACGTTACGCCGACCACGCTGTCAACGTGGCGCGTCAGGTCGTCTACCTGGTGACGGGGACCATCCGCCTCTAGCCGAAGCCGCGCTTCGGACATCGCGCCCGCCGACGGCGTGAACGTCACAATTTCGCCGTCGCCGGCCATGATCCGCGCCGGGGAGTTCACTTTTCGTTCACTTGCGTCCGGCCGGGCGGCTACCTGGCCCTCCTACCTTGACTTTCGTACGGCCCGGACGGGCTGATGCAACCCGATAGAGAGGCTTACCTGGTGAACCGCAACGTGCTCTCGCGGCGCGTCCTCGCCGGCGTCGCGCTCGCCGCGCTCGCGCTTGCCGGCTGCAGCAACAACGCCGAGAACAACAACGCCGCGGGTGGCGAGAAGCTCTCCGGCGAGGTGAAGGTTGACGGGTCGAGCACCGTCGCTCCGCTGAGTGAGGCCGCCGCCACCTTCTACAAGGAGGGTGGCCAGAGCGGCGTCAACGTTTCGGTCGCCACCTCGGGCACCGGCGGTGGCTTCGAGAAGTTCTGCAAGGGTGAGACCGACATCTCCGACGCCTCCCGCCCCATCAAGGACGAGGAGAAGAAGGCGTGCGAGGCGGCCGGGATCAAGTACAAGGAACTGATCGTTGCCAACGACGCTCTCACCGTCGTGGTCAACAAGGACAACACCTGGGCTGACTGCCTCACCGTGGACCAGCTGAAGAAGATCTGGGAGCCGAACTCCAAGGTCAACAACTGGAACCAGGTCGACCCGAAGTTCCCGAACGAGCCGCTGAAGCTCTTCGGCGCGGGCACCGACTCCGGCACCTTCGACTACTTCACCGACGAGATCAACGGTGAGGAGGGTGCCAGCCGCACCGACTACACCGCCTCGGAGAACGACAACGTGACCGTGCAGGGTGTCTCCGGCACCAAGGGCGGCCTGGGCTACTTCGGCTTCACCTACTTCGAGGAGAACGCCGACAAGCTCAAGGCGCTCAAGGTTGACGGCGGCGCGGGCTGTGTCGAGCCGAGCCTCAAGACCGCCCAGGAGAACACCTACAAGCCGCTGTCCCGGCCGCTGTTCATCTACGTCAGCGACGCCGCGGTTAAGAAGCCGCAGGTCGCCGACTTCGTCACCTTCTACATCGAGCAGATCGACGACATCGTCAAGGAGGCGAAGTACGTCCCGCTGACCGAGCAGCAGAAGGGCACGCTGAAGAGCGAGTTCGACTCCCTGAAGGCCGCGGTCTGACGTGACCACCAGCACCCCGAGCGTCGGCTCCGCCGCAGGTAGCACCCTGCGGCGGGGCCGCCGCCGTCCCGTGGACAGCATCGTCAAGGTGCTGCTCGTTGCCGCCGCCCTCGTGTCGATCGCCACCACGGTCGGCATCGTCATCGCGCTGGTCGGGCCGACCATCGAGTTCTTCCAGCAGGTCAGCATCGTCGAGTTCTTCACCGGCACCAGCTGGACCCCCACCTTCGCCCAAAAGGCGTACGGGGTGCTGCCGCTGGTCGGCGCGACCATGGTGGTGACCGTCATCGCGCTGCTGATCGCGGTCCCGATCGGTCTGGGCTCGGCGATCTACCTGTCGGAATACGCCAAGCCAGCCACGCGCAAGCTGCTCAAGCCGATGATCGAGCTGCTTGCCGGTGTGCCGACCGTCGTCTACGGCTTCGTCGCGCTGTTCGCGCTCAACCCGCTGCTGCAGCAGATCTGGCCCGGCGACACCAAGCCCGGCTTCCAGAACCTGCTCATCGCCGGCATCGCCATGGGCATCATGATCGTGCCGACAATCGCCAGCATCTCGGAGGACTCCATGGCCTCCGTGCCCCGCAGCCTCCGCGAAGGCGCCTACGCCCTGGCCTCGACGAAAATGCAGGTGTCGACCCGGGTGGTCGTTCCCGCCGCCATCTCCGGCATCGTCGCCGCGATCGTGCTGGGCATCTCCCGGGCGGTGGGCGAAACCATGATCGTCACCATCGCCGGCGGGCTGGTCTCCGACAAGGTCACCGTCAACCCGCTCGAGGGCGCGGCCACGATGACCGCCTTCATCGCCAACATCTCCTCCGGTGACATCCCGGTCGGCTCCCTGGACTACGACTCTGTCTTCGCCGTCGGCGCGTTGCTGTTCCTCATCACCTTCGTGCTCAACGCGGTGTCGATCCGGATGGTCCGTCGCTTCAGGGAGGTCTACGAGTGACCACGCCCACCATCACCACCACCCGGCCGGAACCCTCCGCGCCGGGTAACGCGCTGACTCAGCGCCGCAGCCGTCCCGGCGAGGTGGCCTTCCGCCTCGCCATGCAGGCGTGCCTGCTCATCGCGTTCGGCGTGCTCAGCGCGCTGCTGGCCTGGGTGCTCATCAAGGGTTGGAACCGCCTGGACTCCCGGCTCTGGACCGAGATGCCCACCGGCCTGGTCAGCCGCCTCGACAGCGCCGGCGTGCAGTCCGCCCTGGTCGGCACCTTGTGGATCATCTCGCTCGTCGCGATCATCTGCCTGCCGATCGGCATCCTCAGCGCGATCTACCTCGAGGAGTACGCCGACAACACCCGCTGGTACAACCGGCTGCTGGAGTTGAACATCCAGAACCTCGCCGGCGTACCGTCGATCATCTTCGGCATCCTCGGCCTGGGCATCATCGCCCGGGCCCTCGGTCTGGGCTTCACGGTGATCACCGCCGCGATCGTGCTGTCGCTGCTGGTGCTGCCCGTGGTCATCATCGCCACCCGGGAGGCCATCCGCGCGGTGCCGCAGTCGATCCGCCAAGCCTCGTACGCCCTCGGCGCCACCAAGTGGCAGACGGTGTCGCGGCAGGTGCTGCCCTCGGCGGTGCCCGGCATCGCGACCGGGTCGATTCTGGCCCTGTCCCGGGCAATCGGTGAGGCCGCACCGCTGATCGTCCTCGGCGCGGTCACCTTCATCACCTTCAACCCGGACGGGCTCGACAGCGCGTACACGGCGCTGCCGATCCAGATCTACACCTTCATCACGCGATCCCAAGCCGAGTACACCGAACTCGCGGCGGGCGCGATCGTCCTGCTGCTCGGCATCGTGCTCGTCATGAACTCGATCGCGATCTTCGTGCGGAACCGGTTCGAGAAGCGCTGGTGACCAAAGCCGTGACAACTCAGCCGCGACACCGCCCCCAGCACGAGTCAGAGGTGACCACTGTGAACCAGTCCAGCACGACCAGCCGCCCCGCGGTCAGCATCGCCGCCGTCGGCAACCAGAGCGCGGGCCACCAGCCCACATCGGCGGTGCCGGTCATGGAACTGTCCGGCGTCAGCGTCTACTACGGCGCCTACGAGGCCGTGCGTGACACGTCGATGCCGATCCAGCGCAAGCAGATCACCGCCATGATCGGTCCGTCCGGCTGCGGCAAGTCGACCATCCTGCGGTCGCTGAACCGGATGAACGACCTGATCCCCGGCGCGCGGGTGACCGGATCGGTCACCTACCACGGTCAGGACCTGTACGCCAAGGACGTCGACCCGATCGAGGTACGACGGCGCATCGGCATGGTCTTCCAGAAGCCGAACCCCTTCCCGAAGTCGATCTACGACAACGTCGCCTACGGCCCGCGCGTCACCGGGATGAAGGTCGACAACATGGACGACCTCGTGGAGAAGGCGCTGCGCGACGCGGCGCTGTGGGACGAGGTCAAGGACAAGCTGAAGACCAGCGGCCTGGCCCTGTCCGGTGGCCAACAGCAGCGGCTGTGCATCGCCCGCACGATCGCGGTCAAGCCCGAGATCATCCTGATGGACGAGCCCTGCTCGGCGCTGGACCCGATCGCCACGGCGAAGATCGAGGACCTGATGTTCGAGCTGGCGCACGACTACACGATTGTGATCGTCACGCACAACATGCAGCAGGCCGCCCGAGTCAGCCACTACACCGCGTTCTTCACCGCCGAGGTCGACCAGAAGCAGGAGCGCCACGGCCGCCTGGTGGAGTTCAGCCAGACCGGCAAGCTGTTCACCAACCCCGGCGACAAGCGCACCGAGGACTACATCACCGGCCGCTTCGGCTGATCCGCCAGCTGCCATCGTGTACGCGCCCACCGCGTCCCCGCCCACGGAGGAAAACCCGAGCAGATCTCCCGTCGTTGACCCGTGGGGCTTCGCAGCATTCCGGCGAAGCCCCACTGGCTCAGATCAGCACCTCCACCATCGGAGGCGACGAACGCATGCCCTGCCGACTGCGGTAGCCGCAGCACGGTAGATCGTCCTCACCGGCCGCAGCCACTGGTGAGGGCCCTAACTCGATCCGGAGTCGGTGCCGATGAACAACCTCGTCGAGGCCACCAAGGGTGACCCTCGATCCGACGGGCGTTTCGTGCTGCTGGTAGTGGACGACGACAGCGTCGGCGGTGAACTCGTCGACCAGCTCGTAGGTCATCGGGTCCGCGGGCACCACTTCCCGCACGCCGCCGAGGCGCTCCTTGGCGCGGGAGCCCTGCATCCGGACGCGGCCCTGGTCGCGGCGGGCCTGGCCACCATGAGCAGCATCGAACTCGTGCGCCTGCTCGCCGGCCGAGCGGGCATCCCCGACCGTCGTCGGCGTCGGCGACGACGACGGCCCACTCGCCGCCGCCGTGCTCAAGGCAGGAGCCACCGCCTGCGTGCGCCGCCCATACCGGGCCGAGGAGATCGTCCCCATCCTCCGGGCGATCCGCCCGGAAACCGCCGGGACCCTCGACCCACCGATCGAGATGGGGGCGCTCAAAGTCGACCCCGCCACCCTCGAGGTGTACCTGCACGGCAGACCGGTCACTCTGCCCATGAAGGAGTTCCGGCTGCTCTACTTCTTCATGACCCACGCCGAGCGGACGGTCACCCGCGAGCAGCTGCTCTCCGCGGTCTGGCAAGGCCTGTCTGGGGAGAACTCCAACACCCTGACCGTGCACATCAAGCGACTGCGCAAGCGTTTGACCCTGCGCCCCGACCAGCCGCCGATCATCGTCACGGTCCGCGGGCTGGGCTATCGTTTCGTTCCTCCGACCGCCACAGTGACCGCCCATCCGAGCATGTGATGACCTCCATCGAGAACCCCGGCACCGGCGAGGCGCCCGCGCCCCCCGGACCCACCTTCCGCGGCGGCGAGGACGTGGTGCTCGTGGCCGTACCGGTCGCATACGTCCCCCACGTGGCGCGGCTGATCGCCGAGCTCGACGCCCAGACGCGGCCCCGTCCCGTACCACGGCTTCGATCCACTCCGAAGCCGGAACATCAGGGCACCCCCTGGCCGGTTGAGGACCTGCGCCGCCTGAGCAAGGGACGCAGTGCCGCCTATCGCACCGTCGTCGCCGTGCTGGACACGCTGGCGCAGCATCCCGGCACGCTGTTTGGCAGCGACGAGTTGGCGCGAGCAGCCGGCACCAGCCGTAGCAAGATCATCGGAGGATTGGCCGGCCTGACCAGGTTGCTCAAGGCGCACTACGACTACGCCACACTCGGCCTGCCGTTCACCAGGGTTGTCGGGCGTCCGGACGGCGACCCGAAGGAGATCTACTACAGCATCGACGAGGTGCAGGCGATTCGCTGGCGACAGGCCCGCGCCGACGAAAACGCCGCGCCGGCCCCACCGCCCGGCGACGAAGGCGCCCGCCCTGCCGGAGAAGATGCTCCGCCCGCCTAGGCGAAACGCCTAGCAACAGGTCAACAGGTACGAGCGCAGATCGGTCAGCGCGGTGAGGGCCCCTTCCCGGTCCGCCCGGTAATAGACCGTCTTGCCGGCGCGCCGGGACGTCACTACCCGGCCGCGTCGGAGCAACGCGAGCTGCTGCGACGCCGTCGCCTGGCTGATTCCCACCTGTTCCGCGATCTGCCCGACGGACAGCTCGGCGCCCTGAGCGAACAGCATCATGATCCGCTGCCGGGTCGGACTGCCCAGCGCCTTCAGAAACTCGTGCGTTTCCTCGGCCAGCTCCGCCGGCGCGCCCTGGCTTTGGGGCCCGGACGGGGGAGGGCCCAGCTCGGACGTCGACTGCTCCATGTTCACACCCTCTCGCATCACCATCATATTGTCATTCAACAAAAAACCGATATGATGGCGACGTGACTCCTCGTACCGAACCCGTGATCATCGTCGGCGGCGGCCAGTCCGGCCTCGCCGCCGCCCGCGCCGTCACCGAGGCGGGCCTCCGTCCGATCGTCCTGGAGGCCGGCGCCGAACCGGTCGGCTCCTGGCCGGACTACTACGACAGCCTCACCCTGTTCTCGCCCGCCCGCTACAGCGCCCTGCCTGGCATGGCCTTTGATGGCGGTGACCCGGACCGCTACCCGAGTAGGGACGAGGTGGTGGACTACCTGCGCCGCTACGCGGCCAGGCTGGACGTCGACATCCGCACTGGCGTGCGAGTCGCCGCGGTGCGATCGCGTCCCGGCGGCGGCTACCTCGTCCGCACCGCGGCCGGCGACGAACTCGCGGCGGCGGGTGTTGTCGCCGCCAGCGGATCGTTCGCCAACCCGTACGTACCGACACTGCCGGGCCAGGACCGGTACGCGGCTGATCTGCGGCACGTCGCCGAATACCGCCGGCCCGAGCCGTACTCGGGACAGCGCGTTGTCGTCGTCGGTGCCGGCAACTCCGCGGTCCAGGTCGCCTACGAACTCGCGGCGCAAGCGGACGTCACCCTGGCCAGCCGCGCGCCAATCCAGTTCGTGCCGCAGCGTATCCGGGGGCGCGACATGCACTACTGGCTTCGTGTCACCGGCGCGGACCGTCTACCCCGATGGGTGCTCACTCGACTCATCCGGCACGCTGCGGTGTTCGACACCGGGAACTACCGCAACGCGCTCGCCAGCGGGCTCTTCACCCGCCGGGAGATGTTCACCGCCTTCACCCCCGAGGGGGTCATCTGGAGCGATGGCACCGCCGAGGCGGTCGACGCGGTTATCTACGCCACGGGCTACCGTCCGAGCCTTCCCTACCTGGAGCCGCTGCGCACAGCTGAGCGTGGCATGCCTCGACAGGTCGGGGGAGTTTCCACCACCCACCCAGGGCTCGTCTACCTTGGCCTGGAGTTCCAGCGATCGTTCTCGTCGAACACCCTGCGCGGGGTCGGACGCGACGCAGACCATGTCATCGCGGCCCTCGCGGCGCACCTGTCCGACCAGCCACGGCGAGGACGCCGGCGGCAGGAGCCCAACAGGCCCACCGCGGCTGACGCCGGCGCATGACCCGGCCTCGCTCCCGTGGCGTCGCTTCCGGTAATCGCGAGAGGCTGGTCATGGGCGCGTGCCGCCGACGCCAGTAGCCGTCGCCGCGGCGACTCCGGCTGTGGTGACGGGGGCGTCTGGTGGTGGCGCTGCTCTAGGAGGCGGGGACTGGCTCGACGGTGAGCAGTGCCGCGAGCTGGCGCAGCATGCCCGGGCGCGCCCGGTAGTAGACCCAGGTGCCGCGTCGCTCCGCGTCCACGAGGCCCGCCTCGCGGAGGGTCTTCAGGTGGTGGGAAATGGTCGGCCCAGTGAGGTCGAAGGCGGGAGTGAGGTCGCAGACGCAGGCTTCGCCGCCCTCGGCGGAGGCGATCATCGACATCAGCTGGAGCCGGACCGGGTCGCCGAGGGCCTTGAAGGCGGGCGCGAGGACGGCGGCCGTCTCGGCCGGCACCCGGCGCTGCGCCAGCGGTTCGCAGCAGGGCGTGTCGGCGTTCAGGTCCACCAGGGTGAGAGGCGTCTCTTGCTTCGACATGCCTCTAGGTTGACATCTCTCTAATCAGTGTGCAAGTCTCTGCTTAGACAGATGTCAAGACAGGCTCCGACAAGGGGATCGTCATGTTTGGCAAGGCTCGGCGGTCAGTGCCGGCTCGGGCGGAGGTGCGGTTCTGCGACTCTTGTGCCCGGGTGTCCACCGCGGAACAGCGCGCGCAACGTCGCTACGAGCACGCCCGCACCATCGCCTACACCCAGACCAGCCCCCGATGAGCGACGGGAAGGCCACCACGATGAGCGAGAACACCCAGACGGCCGGCGGGTTCGCCGGCGACCCGGCCGCCGCCCTGGCCGTTACCGGCTCGGGTTCCTGCTGCGGCAGCCCCGCGCAGGCGGTCGGGTCGATCCTGCCGCCCGCCGGCACGTCCGCGACGGCTGGGCCGTGTTGCGGCACTCCGGACGCCGCCGCGGCCGCGGGCTCCTGCTGCGGTGCCGAGGCGAAGGCCGATGCGGTCACCGCGGGACAAGGGTGCTGCGAATGAGCCCCGCTACCGCTTCACCCATCCCCATGGCCACCCTGCTGCACGAAGTGTCGGGTGCTCGGATGGCCGCCACGGTAGCCGCCTTGGCCTCCGACGGCTTCGCCGGTCGGCGGGTCGGATCGCCCGGTGGCGCATCCGCGCGCGCCTGGCTCGCCAACCACCTCGCCGCGCTCGGCGCGACCGTACATACCGACGAGTTCCCTGTCCGCGCGGTGCCCGACGTGGCCGCCGCACCCATCGTGAGCTGGGGCAGCGACGCTACCGCGCACCGCCTGACTTTCGGCCGGGAGGTTGGGATTCACCTCGCGTCCGCGAATGTCCCCGAGGTCAGGCATGGGTTGCTGGGCGTTGTCGGCGCCGACTCTCCGACCGGTCGGTGGCTCGTCGTGCCGACGGGAATGAGCCTGTTCGACGCCTACGGTCACGCCCACCGGGCAGCGGGACTGCTCCTGAATCGCCCCGTCGACGCCGACGGCTGGCAGTTCACCACCCTCGCCGGCCCGGATCAGGGACCGCTGCCGATACTGACGCTCGACCCCACCACCCACCAAGCGGTCCTCGCCGCAGCTACTGACAGTGGCTGGCTGAGCGGTAACGCACCGCTGCGCCGCCTCGACGTCACCGCCGCCAACATCCACGCCACCGTCCGTCCGCCGGCAACCGGCGGCGTGGATCTGCTGCTCACCGCGCACTACGACGGCGTGGGTGACCACCCTGGACTGCGACAACCGGGCGCGGCGGACAACGCCAGCGGCGTGGCAGTGGTCCTCGAGGCCGCTCGGATCCTCGCCGCCGGACCACTTCAGAGCGTCGGACTGTCCGTCGCGCTGCTCGACGGCGAAGAGATCGGCGCCTTCGGCTCCGCCCACCACGCCCAACGACTACGCGCCACCGGCGCGAACCCCCTCGTCGTCAACGTCGACGGCGCCGGACGGCTGGACCACGCCGTGGCCGTCGAGGCTGGCGGACCGGCCCACCAGCTGCTCGCCCTGCTCGACCAGGCCGGCCGGCACACCGGCGTACCCCTGGTCGCCGGTCCGGTGGCCTCGGACAACCGACGCTACGGCAGCGCCGGGTTCGCCGCCGTCGGCATCGGCGCCGGCATGGCGGGCTACCACAGCGCCGCCGACACCCCAGACCGCGTCGACCCCAACACCCTCACGGCGGTGGCGCGGCTGGTCCTCGCCACCGTCTGCCTCGCCGCACTCTCCGCCGCTGCCGCGCCATCGCCGATCGGCGACAAGCGATAGGGAAGCAGCGAGGGCGGGCAGCCAGACCGGACATTGTCCGCCGCAAAAGCCGCATCCGTCAGTACCAAAACACATCGACTAGCCAAGTGCACCCCGCTACGAGAATTTTCGATGCAAGGGAGTTCCTGATGAGCGTCCTGGACAAGCTGCCCGTCATGGTGATCGGCGCTGGGCCGGTGGGCCTGGCCGCCGCCGCGCACCTACACGAGCGCGGCCTGCCCTTCACCGTCCTCGAAGCCGGTGACACCGCCGGGGCGGCAGTGCGACAGTGGGGGCACGTGCGGGTGTTCTCACCATGGCGGTACAACATTGACCCGGCTGCCCGGCAGTTGCTCGACGAGGCCGGCTGGGTCGCCCCGAACCCCGACGCTCTGCCGACCGGCGCCGAGCTCGCCGCCGACTACCTCCAGCCCCTCGCGGAGCTACCGCCGCTCAAGCCGCACCTGCGCTACGGAGCCCGGGTCGAGGCGATCAGCCGGCTCGGCCTGGACCGGCTGCGCACCGCCGGCCGCGAGCAGGCGCCGTTCCTGGTCCGCCTCACCGACGGCGAGGAGGTCCTGGCCCGGGCGGTGATCGACGCCTCCGGCACCTGGGGTACCCCGAACGTCCTCGGTGCCTCCGGCCTGCCCGCCCGCGGAGAGAACGTCGCCGCCCCGTTCCTGGAGCACGCGCTACCCGACGTCCTCGGCGCGGACCGGGAGCGGTTCGCCGGCCGGCACACCCTGGTCGTCGGCGCGGGTCACTCGGCGGCGAATACGCTGCTGTCCCTGGCCGAGCTGGCCGCCGTCCAGCCCGGGACGGAGGTGACCTGGGCGATCCGTTCGACCAGCCCGGCCCGTACCTATGGCGGCGGCGCCGCGGACGCGCTGCCCGCCCGCGGCGCCCTCGGCTCCCGGCTGCGCGAGCACGTCGAGGCCGGCCGGATCCGGTTGCTCACCGGCTTCTCCGTGCACGCCCTCAACCCGGCCGACGGCCGGGTCGCCGTCGTCGTACGCGCCGCCGACGGCGGCGAGGAGTCCGTCGCGGTGGACCGGATCGTCGCCGCCACCGGCTTCCGCCCCGACCACTCCATCGCCGCCGAGCTGCGGCTGGACCTCGACCCCGTGCTCGGCGCCACCCGGGCGCTCGCCCCGCTGATCGACCCCAACGAGCACTCCTGCGGCACCGTCCCGCCGCACGGCGTCGACGAACTCGCCCACCCGGAGCCCGGCTACTACGCCGTGGGCATGAAGAGCTACGGGCGGGCACCGACGTTCCTCATGGCCACCGGCTACGAGCAGGTCCGCTCCGTGGTCGCCGCCCTCGCGGGGGACTGGGCGGCTGCCCGGGACGTGCAGCTCGACCTGCCGGAGACCGGCGTCTGCAACAGCAACCCCGTCGACTCGACCGGCGGCGACAGCTGCTGCGGCACCGCACCGGCCGCCGAGCCGGCGGGCCGCGGCCTGGCCACCGGCATCGCCGGTGGGCTTCTGTCGGCGCCGCTGAACCTCGTCAACCTCGACACCGCCCCGACCGGCGGCCAGACCGGCGGCTGCTGCGCCAGCTGATGCCCACCACCACGACGGTGCCCGGCGACCGCATGGTCGCCGGGCACTTCACCACCCAAGGCCGGCGGATCGTCGCCGCGCTCGCCATCACCCAAACCGTCGGCTACGGCACCCTGTACTACGCCTACGCGGTCCTGCTCACCCCGATGGCGGCCACCCTCGGCGCGTCCACCACCACCGTCACCGGCGCCCTCACCGCCTCGGTCCTGGCCGGGGCGCTCATGACCATCCCCGTCGGACGATGGCTCGACCGCCACGGCGGACGGGGTCTCATGACCATCGGCTCGGCGAGCGCCACCGCACTGGTCCTGGCATGGTCCCAGGTCCACACCGTCTGGCAGCTCTACGCCGTGATGATCGGCATCGGCGTCACCGGCGCGATGGTCCTCTACGAGCCCGCCTTCGCCGTCATCGTCACCTGGTTCACCCCCGAACGACGCAGCAACGCCCTCCTGGTCGTCACCATCGTCGCCGGCTTCGCCAGCACCATCTTCCTGCCGCTCACCGGCCTGCTCGTCGAACACCTCGACTGGCGCACCGCCCTGATCGTCCTCGCCGCCATCCACGGACTGATCACCGTTCCATTGCACGCCATCACCATCCGACGGCCGTCCCACCCACCAACGCAACACCGGCGGCAGGAACGCTCGGTCTCAGCCCGAACCGCGACCCGGGACATCCGCTTCTGGCTCCTCGTGGTCACCTTCGTCGCCCACGGCGCCGCCACCAGCACCATGGTCGTCCACCTGGTGGGCTACCTCACCAGCCGCGGCCACCCCGCGACCTTCGCCGCCACCGTCACGGGCCTGCTCGGCGTCCTCTCCGTCACCGGCCGCATCGTCCTCACCGCAGCCCGCCGGCTCGCCCCGATGACCACCATCGTCGCCACGATCTTCGCCATCCAGGCCGCCGCCGCCGCATGCCTGCCCGCCCTCGCCGCCAGCCGAACCGGCTCCATCGTCGCCGTCGTCGCCTTCGGGCTCGGCTTCGGCGTGTCCAGCCTCGCCGCCCCCGCCCTGCTCGCTGATCGATACGGCACCACCGCCTACGCCAGCATCGCCGGCATCCTCGCCCTGCCCGTCACCATCTCCCGAGCCACCGCACCACTGGCGGCCGCCTTCCTCCTACATGTGACCCGCGACTATCGGGCACCGCTCACTGCGGTAGCGATCTGCTGCGCACTCGCCGCCGCCGGGATGCTGCTCCGCGCACGATCCTTCCTTCCGGCCACGCGAGACGATGACACGGTGTGCCGGAACAGTTGAGCCGGGACGCCGGTAGGTGGGCGTCACGCCAGGTGGCGGACGCAGGACGTTCAGGGGAGGGTCCCTGAGACCACACGCAACCCCGCCACGATCGTCCGCGTCACACACGCTCGCCGGAAGCATGATTACGAACAACGGCGAGCACAAGGCCGCCACGATCCAGGCTGTACACGGCCATATACACCGCGCCGCCGGCGCCCCCGTCAACCGCCGCCACCGGCTATCGCTGATCGTCCCGACGACGTCGCTGTCCTCCCGCAGCCAGGGCGTAGCCGCCGCGCACCGCCCAGGTGCGACTTCTCAGAATGGTCGCCCGTCCGCCTCTGCAGACAAACCCTCAGCAAGGCCTGCGGGCATCATCCCGGCGCGTGTCGTCGGGCCGCCGAGCACCACCGCTCGCGCTGGCCTCGGTTACCAGATCCGGTGCCAGTAGAGGCAGCAGCGAAGGAACTTCAGCACGCCCTGACTGGGTGTTTGTTGTTGCCCTGGGCCGTGTTCATCAGGTGTTAAGCGTCTCCGCCGAAGCTCATTGGTTGACACGGGCAACGGCTGAACGAGGAGAGGTTCCGTCTTGAGAAGGACCGATAACGAAGACGTCGAGCGTTCGCAGGTGTCACGGCGCCAGCTGGTCAAGTACGCCGGTGTAGGGGCGACGCTTGCCGCCGCGAGCCCGCTCGTGGGTGGTGGCCTCGCTTGGGCCGACGACCATGAGGACCGCCAGGACAACCAGCGGGGCGGCTCCCGCAACCGCGTGTGGCGGGCGGGCGACCACCACGTCCACTCCGAATACAGCGGCGACTACGACACCTCGACCAACCCGCCGAAGTTCATCAAGGGCGCCGACGCGGTGTACCCGATCGTCACCAACGCGATCATGGCGAAGAACTTCGGCCTGACCTGGGCGATGTGCACCGACCACGGTGGACCCACCCACTCGAAGGTCAACCTGGAGCAGGCGTACCCGGACCTGCTGCTCTCCCGCAAGCTGGTGCCCGAGGTGCTGCAGTTCTGGGGCATGGAGTTCGACACCCCGGCCCTGGACCACCACACGCTGATGATCCCGCGCCACGAGGGCGAGGCGCAGCAGCTGTTCGAGCTGGAGAGCCGGTTCGCCAAGAACGACCCGTTCCCCGCCGACCCCGGCCGCAACACCGAGGCGAAGATGATCGAGTTCCTCAAGGTGGCCCGGGGGATGCCGCATCAGCCGCTGGTGATCGCCCACCACGCGTCCCGGTCGGCGCCAGGCCTCGGCGTCTACGGGCAGGACACCCCGCGTGAGTTCCGCAACGGACACAACGTCGCGCCGGAAATCTACGTCGGCTTCGAGGGCGCGCCGGGGCACCAGGCAGGTCCGCTCAACGGCGGCGCCCGCGGCGGTTACGGCAACCACCCCACCTACGGGGGCTTCGACCAGATGACCGCCCGGGTCGGTGGGCTGTGGGACTCGCTGCTCGGTGAGGGCCGGCGCTGGTGGATCACCGCCACCTCCGACTCGCACGTGCACTGGACCCGCGGCGGTGCCGACTTCTGGCCGGGGGAGTACAGCAAGACGTATGTGCTGGCCCGGCAGGACTACGGCGACATCATGGACGGCCTGCGCAACGGACGGATCTGGGTGACCACCGGTGATCTGGTCACCAGCCTCGATGTGACGGCGAGGGGCCAGGGCCGGTCGGCCGCTATGGGGGAGACCGTCACCCTGAGCCGCCGCAACCGCACCGACGTCGAAATCGAGATCAAGTTCCGACCGCTAAACGGCGCCAACCACAACGGCGACCGTCCAGAGGTGCGGCGGGTCGACCTCATCGTCGGCGACATCGTCGGCCCGAGCGCGAACCTCGACGCCGACACCAACCCGACCACCAAGGTCGTGGCGCGGTTCGGCCCGCGCGACTGGCGCCGGCAGGGAGCCGACTACGTCATCCGGCACACCCTTCGCGACGTCGGGGGCGACCTCTACGCCCGAGTCCGCGGCACAAACACAGACGAGGCCGAACCGCTCGCTGACGGCACGGAGAGCCCCTGGGACGACCTCTGGTTCTACTCCAACCCGGTCTTCGTGCACGTCCGCTAGTGCGGTGTCCACTAACGTTCACCGGGTTTGCGGTGGTGTTGTGGATCCTCACCGTTGAGGGTGAGCGACTCCCCACTGGGTGGTGGGGCGGGCCTCCGCGGGCCAACTGATCCTCGCGGCGCCCGGGGT